>JAHEAK010000239.1 GCA_024642805.1 Kofleriaceae bacterium
GACTGGCTGCCGACTGGCGCGTCGAGACCAAGGCACTGGCCGCGCTGCCCGAGGTGCCTGCGCCCAAGGGCACGCGCGTCTTCTTCATCGACATGCCGGGTGCCAAACAGTCGGTGCTCTACATGGGTCGAGCAGCCGTCAAGGGCAGCGATGCGGACTTCTATCGCATGAGCGTCGCCAATGAGCGCCTGGGTGCCGGCTCGAGCGCGCGCCTAACCCAGACCTTGCGCATCGAGAAGGGTTACACCTACGGCGCCTATTCGAACTTGCGCCGCGAGCCCTACCGCGGTGCCTTCGTGGCTAGCTCACAGGTGCGCAGCAACGTGACCTTCGAATCGCTGCAGATCTTCAAGCAGCTCATCGGTGGCTATGCTGCTCACTTCGATGATGGCGATTTGGACACCACCAAGAACCTCATCACCAAGGCCAACACCCGCCGCTTCGAAGGCCTTGGCGCGCTCCTCGGTGTCCTCGAGACCATGAGCGAGTTCGGCCTGGCCCCCGACTACATCGCGCAAGAGAGTGCGCAGCTTGCCGCCATGTCGCTCGACGATGCCCAGCGAGCCATCGCCAAGCTCATCGACATGAAGGACATGAGTATTGTGGTCGTTGGCGATGCCAAGACTCAGCTGCGCGGTCTTGCCAAGCTTGGCTTCGGTCAGCCGATCCTCCTCGATCGTCAGGGCAAGCCCCTTTCAGGCAAGCGCAAGGGCAAGTGAGCAAGGCACGCAGACAGGCAAGTAGCGAGGAGCGCGCAAGGCAGCGCCCCACGACCGGGCTTTGACTACTCGTCCAAGGGCGAGAAGCGCAGTGGGTAGGTGTCGATACCAACCACTGTCTTTTGCGGCTTGGGCAGCACGAGCTTGCTCACTTCCGCGAGTACACAGCGCTCGAGCTGTGGATCGGGAAGCTCGGAGGAGGCCACACGTGCCTCCTGAAACTTGCCGGTCTTTGGCTCGATGCGAAAGCTGAGGATCATCTGACCTCGCAGTTGCCGGCTGCGAGTGAGCGCCTCTTCGTAGCATTTGGCGATGGGCGATTGGATAGTGAGCATCTGGGCACTCACACCTTCGCGAACCGCCTTACCGGTACCAGAGCCACCACAGGCTGCGAGACTGCATGCCGATACGAGCAGAAGGCGAACCAGGAATCGATTGGTTGTTGGCATCATGAGCGTCTACTCCTCATCCTCGACGAGCACTTGTTTTTTGCCCTGCTTGACGATGTTGAACTCGACCCTGCGATTCTGATCGCGGCCTTCCGGGGTCTCGTTGTCTGCGATAGGGCGTTCGGGACCGTAGCCCTTGGCATTCATCCGTTTGGCTTCTACACCGGCGGCGGCGAGAAAGGCCACCACCGACTTGGCTCGACCCTTGGAGAGCTTCTTGTTGACCTGTGCACTGCCCGTCGAGTCGGTGTGACCTTCGATGTCGATGAGCTCGATCTGCGGATTGTCTTTCAAGACGGCGGCCACCTCGTTAAGCAGTCCGTGCGACTCGGGCAGGATGTCTGCGCTGCCGGTCTGAAACATGACTTTGTCTTTGATGACGATCGCGGAATCCGTTAGCACAACGCGCGCCGGTTTCTTTGGCGGGCGCTTGGCTTGGATGTCCAGCGGAGGGAAGGGGTCTTGTTTGACCTCGATGAGGGAACAGCCACAGACGAGCGCCAGACAGGCGGTCAAGAGGATGCGCATAGCAGGAAGCTAGCGCAGATTGCGCGCCCCTGATACGGGGGCGGATGCAATCTTGGCATTGCTTGTAGTCCTCGCTATCTGGCCGGCGCCGACTGGCTGGTTGCGCCTTCACCACTGCTCTGGCCGGCTGGGTCGGAAGCAGTGGCAAGAGGAACCTGCATCTCCTTGGGCAGGAGTAACCAGAGGCGACCCGAGCTGCGAACGCGCCGACCAATGTCGATCGCCTTGGCATCATCGCCGAAGTAGATGTCAGCGCGAACCGATCCGATAATCGCTCCACCTGTGTCTTGCGCAACCATGAGGTGACGAAAATCTTGGACCGGGCCGCCAGCCACCTTGGGCGCGCGCGTGTCGACCCAGAGGGGTGTCGATAACGCTATCACCGCGCGATCGACCGCAACCGAGCGGGCATCGGTGAGAATCACATCCTGGGTGCCGATGGCGCCCGCTCGCGATTCCAATTCGAAGAAGACCATAGAACTCTTCTGATCGACGAGGGTCTCGTAGAGGGCGAGCTCGTCCGCGCGCCACGGGCCGCGGCGGTGCTTTCGCTCCAGCGCCTGCACGGCGCGCAGCGTCGGTCGGGCTTGGCCGTCGGAGCTGATGCCATTTTTGCCGGCAAAGGCGACCATGAGCGTGCTGCCGTCGTCGAGCTGCGCCTTGCCAGAGCCCTCGATCTCCAACAGCAGAACGTCACTTGGACTGTCGAGCCACAAGAGAACCTCCTGCTCGATGTCTGGCTGTGCGCGGTACTCGGCGCGGGTACGATGCGGCACCAAGCGGTGGCCATCATCAGCGAGTCGCCCCCAGACTCGTCGTCCTCGCCCGTCCTCGACGAAGTCGCTGAGGGCAACCGAGATGAGATCCTTGGGGCGACGATAGATGGGAAACTGGTAGGGACCCCCGCGCTTGCGAGATGCGCGCAGGGGTTGAACATAGTAGCCCGTGAACTTTCCGACGGGACCAGCCAGTCCGATGGCGGCGTAGACTTTGAACTCTTCTTCGAAGAAGCGTCGTGCCTGCGCGTGATCGCTCGTCGAGCTGGTCTGCGCGGCGGCGCAGGCCTCGCGCCAGTCGGCGGCCAAGCCCGCATAGGGACCGCTGCCGATGGCCTGCTCGTCTGGCAGCTCGGCGAGTTTGGCACAGGAGGCGCGAAAGGCCGCCAGTGCCTGGCCCTGACCATCCTGGGCCCATCCTGGCAGATCCGCGAAGCTCGCCTCCTGGAGCTGAAGTAGATCTTGTCCGTTGCCGATGATGGCGCTCGGGGTCGGCGCTTCGCAGCGCTCCGGGGGCAGAGGCGCAACCACATCGTCGGCAGCCATCGGCACCTCCGCTCTTGGGACTGCCGCCGAGCTGCTCGGTGATGTCGCATGGTCTGGGCGCACGGCTCGGCTCGCACAGGAAGTGATCGTGAGCAGCAAGAAAAGGCGCAGCATCGCAGCCATTCCAACGCGGGCCTGCGAGGATCTATTTCTCGAGTTCACAAGCCAAGCCACGGAGCTTGAACTCTCCGCCACTGCATTTCGGATCATCACTGGCAATCATAGCGACGGCGACCAGTGCAAGCACGCCACAAATGACGAGCACCGATGGCCCTTTCTTGCCACGCGTCACTGGCCAGCGACACAAGACGAAGGCCAGGGCTAGCGCGTAGGGAAAGAGCAAGAAGCCGAGAAGAACCGGCAGGGGCAGGGCGCCGCTGAGAAAACCGTGAAAGCTGGCTTCGCGCAGAAAGTGACTCGAGAGCGGACCCCATAGCGGCAAGCAGGCAAGCCCGAGCAATAGCAGCGCTTTGCCGCGACTGCCTACCCGTGCCATTCCACCCAGCAAGGCCGCCGGCAACAAGAAGATCCAGGCCAGCTCGAAGACGCCAAAGGACAGGGTGAGAAAGCCAAGCAAGGAGCACCAGGAGATGGCCACGACCAGATAGCGAGCATCGCCCTGCCAGCTGCCAAGGCGCGCCAGTGGCACGAGCGCCAGGTAGGCCAGGGCGGAGGCGAGCAGAATCTCCGCCGCCAGGTAGCGGCTCGGGCTGTGCACCCATGGTTGCGAGTGCGAGCCATCTGCCGCAACACCCAAGACCATGGCCACCAGCAGCCAGATGGCAAGATAGCCGATCAGGAAGACCACCAGACCGGGGCCACGGGTGTCGACGCTCTGCCCACGCGGGCGGGCCGCGCGTGCGTCTTTGGCGTCGCGATGCAGACGCGCGATGCTCATGATGGCGAAGAAGAGAAACATCAGCTCCATCGCCTGCGCAGCGAGGGAGGATGCCACCTTGGGGCCACCCGGTAGCGGCACCCACAGGCCTTGGCCATCGCCGCTCTTTGGAAAGGTGTAGTTGGTTCGAGTCATCATCTCGATAAACTTGCCGGCCTCTTCGACACTGCTCTTATCGATGGCGCTCATGGTGTCGTGCACCGTGTGATAGGCCAAGAAGACCTCGTCGTCGCGATCGTAGAGGTGGACGGCGGGAATGCCGCGCATGGTGAAGGGCCCGTGATCGGAGCGTTCGAGCTCGGGGAAGAGCTGACTCACCACTCGATTGGTCCAGGGTGCGCGCAGGTCGATCTTGGCTTGCTTGCTCACCTCGGCGAACCACATGAGCCAGCCCCTACCCATGAGGTGACTGAGCCCGTTGAGGGTGAGATGCCCGGGCGCCCCGATCAGATCGAGGGATACGACCAGGCCAAGATCGTCGCCGAGACTTTCCGCGAGAGCGGTGGCTCCCACAAGTCCTATCTCTTCGGCCGCTGTGAAGGCAATGACCACCCGTCGACTGGGCGCGTCCATATGGAGGACCCGGGCAAGCTCGAGTAAGAGGCCGACGGAAGCGGCGTTGTCGACGGCACCGGGGCTCATGGGTACCGAGTCGTAGTGGGCCATGAGCAGCAGGGGGCTGTCCTTGGCATAACTCTTAGGTGCAAAGCGCACGACCAGATTCTTGTCGCTCACCTCATAGCTGGCCTCGGCACGGGAAAAGAAAGGCTCGAGATCGATGGCCGGGACGACTTGCTTGCCGACATCCAAGGTCTGTACTTCCAGTCCAAGGGCTTCGAGCTGGGCGACGATGTACGCCGCCGCCTGCGCGCTGGGTTCACTATCCCTGGGTCGTTGGCCGATGGTGGCGCTGAGCATCTTGGCGTGGGCGAGCACCAGCTCGGCGTCGATCACGGGAGGCCCCGCCGAAGGAGCTGCCCCTGTGCCCGCTTGTGCCTGCCCCTCGGGGTGTGCCGCCGCTGGCTCTTCGATCGAGGCCTTCTGTTTGCCTCGCTTGCTGCGCTTCTTGCTTTTGGCAAGTACCTCGGAGCTTGTGGCAACGAGCAAGGCGATGGCCATCACAGCCAGCCATGGAGCGATTCGCCGAAGCAGGGGGCCGCGCATCAGGCAATCGTACCGCAGAGCGACGCAGCGAGTCGGCCCTATCCCAAGAGTGTGGGCAGGATTTCTCCGCTTTGGCCGCGAATCACCTGCTCGAATCGCTCGGCGTTGTCGGCTTCGTCGCGATTGACGAGGATCGTGCGCCCGCCAACCGCGCGCGCGGCATCGACCAGTTGTGCTGCGGGAAAGACATGGCCGGAGGTTCCAACGGCGATGAAGCAGAGCTGACTGCCGGCCTCGGCCATGAAGCTGTGCATGCGCGACATATGGTCTGGGTCGAGCGCTTCACCGAACCAAACGATGTGGGGCCGGAGTAAGGACTGAAGCCCTTTGGAGGCGCACGCGCTGCAATCAGGCGGCGTATCTAGGTATAGTTCTGTGTCATCGAATGGGCCGAGCTGACAGTGGCTGCAGCGAGTCTTGAGCAGGTTGCCGTGCATCTCGATCATTCGCTGCGAGCCGGCCCGCCCATGCAAGCCATCGACGTTCTGTGTCACCAATAGGAAGCGATCGCCCAGCTCTGCTTCGAGGCGGGCGATGGCCATGTGGCCTTCGTTGGGCTGGGCACTGAGCACGCCTCGACGGCGCTCGGAATAGAAGCGCCACACCAGCTTGGGATCGCGTCGGAAGCCGTGCGGGGAGGCGACATCCTCGAAGCGATGCGACTCCCACAGACCATTGGCATCGCGAAAGGTCGGGATGCCACTCTCGGCGGAGGCGCCAGCGCCCGTGAGCACGAGGACCCGGGTGGATGGGGTCATGGACAGCGCTTTCATGCCTGCAGTGTCGCGGGCCCGCGAGAGCTTGGCCAGCCCCTTATCCATACGCTGGCCAGCTTCTGGCCCGACGTGACCCACGTGTGGCCCCATGTGATCTCGCCAAGGCCTCGTCGGGCCCGTGGCAAAAACCTGGTACATCGGTGTGCCTCGTCGGTTCGGTCTCGGCGAACTCTGTGGTAGGTTGATTTTTGATAGGCCATGGCGACCATCGACATCCTCATCATTGTGGCCTTCATCGCCTACGCGATCGGAAGCGGCCTGCAGTCCAAGGATGTGGCCGGCGAGAGCATGGAAGAGTACTTCCTGGCCGGTCGATCGCTGCCAGGCTGGAAAGCGGGCCTGTCGATGGCGGCGACCCAGTTTGCGGCTGACACCCCCCTCATGGTCACCGGCCTGGTAGCCACCTCTGGTGTGTTCTCCCTATGGCGCCTGTGGATCTACGGACTCTCCTTCCTTTTTATGGGCTTCGTGCTGGCCAGCAGCTGGCGACGATCGGGAGTCATCACCGATGCCGAGCTGACCGAGTTGCGTTACGGCAAGAAGCCAGCGGCCTTCCTGCGCGGGGTCAAGGCCATCTACTTCGGCACCATCTTCAACTGCATGGTGCTCGGCTTCGTGCTGCTGGCCGCTACACGCATCTCTGAGCCCTTTTTGATGTGGGACCAGTGGGGCTGGTTTCCGAGCAGCATCCACGATGCCTTCGTGTCCCTGGCGCAATGGATCGGCACGCCGATCACCGCCAATGCCAGCGGCGCCGATGTCTGGATTCGCTCGGCCAATAACCTCATCTCGATTCTGGCCATCGTCACGGTAACCACCTTCTACTCGACAACGGGCGGCCTGCGCAGCGTCGTCAATACCGACGTGATGCAGTTTGGTCTGATGATGCTCGGCACGCTCTTCTTCACCGTCTACGTGGTGGGTGAGGTCGGTGGACTCGGAGCGCTGCCCGATGCAATTCGCGAGCGCTTTGCCGGGGGCGGTCCCGGCGGCATCGACGCCGATGCCATCATGAGCTTTACGCCCTCGACGGCTCACGAAGCCACCTTCGCCATCTGTGTGCTCTTTGCCGTGCAGTGGTTCGCACAGATGAATTCCGATGGCACCGGCTATCTGGCTCAGCGCGCCATGGCCTGTCGCAGTGATCGCGATGCCAAGCAGGCGACCATCTGGTTCACCGTCGCGCAAATCTTCGTGCGCAGCCTCCTGTGGTTGCCACTGGTCCTTGGCCTCTTGCTGCTCTTCCCGCCCGACATGAGTCTCAGCCGCGAGGCGATGCAAATGGATCGCGAGTACAGCTTTGTGCTCGGCATCGCCAGCTTGCCGCCAGGCATCAAGGGCCTCATGGTCACGGGCATGTTGGCCGCTCTGGCCTCGACGGTGGATACCCACCTCAACTGGGGCTCTTCGTACTGGACCAACGATATCTACAAGCGCTTCGTTTGCCAAAGCTGGCTCAAGAAGGAGCCCACGCCCAAGAGTCTTGTGCGCGTCGCTCGCTTCGCCAACATCGGCATCCTGCTGCTCGGCCTCACCGTCATGACCCAGCTGGGCTCGATTGCCGCTGCCTGGCAGACCAGCCTTGTGCTTGGCGCGGGCATGGGTGGTGTTCTGATCTTGTGCTGGCTGTGGTGGCGATTGACCGCCTGGGGCGAGCTTGCCGC
>JAHEAK010000240.1 GCA_024642805.1 Kofleriaceae bacterium
TAGGGCCTTCTTGCCATCGCCGCTATCGGTGGCAGCGACTCGATCTTGTTCTTGCGCGCTCAGCGAGGAGCGAATGAGCAAGACCATGAGAGCCTCGGCGATGTTGGCCTCAAGCCCAACCTCCTTGGCTTTTTCGACCGCGCGTCGAATGACGCTGGCCTCTTGTGCGAAATCGCGAGTTGCCTTGCCAATCGATTGTTTGATGGCGCCGATCGCGAGCGCGGTGTCATTGCGCTCTTTGATGAGCTCAAGCAATTTGCCATCGATTTCGCCAAGGCGTTCGCGCAAGGCGTCTAGGTCAGAGCTACTCATGGCACGGTACCGGTTGCTTCCTTGGCCGCTGCGGAGACCGTCGAGAAACGCAGGACGCCCGGGTAGCTGCTCTTGAAGTTGAAGAGGGCGTCGGAGAGAGCGGTGATGAATTCATCCGCCGATTCCTGATGAAAGCCAAAATCCACGAAGATGGGAGTTCCTTGCTTTTGCGAGGCGATCATGGCGCGCTGCAGGTGGCCGCGCATCTCGTCCACGCTCAAGTACTCGGCGAAGCTACCCGTGTTGGGAACTTCGATGAGGGCACCGGCCGGCGTGTCGAAGCCGTAGGGCTGCGTGAGCTCTTCCATGTTTGGCCAGGACTTCTTGAGCTGTGTGTACTGCAGCACACGGCTTTCGTCTTCGTTGCGCTTGCGACCCTCGCGCTTGGCATCGAACCAGGTTGGCCAGGTCGCCGAGGAGTCGACGGTGATGTTGGCGGCGCGCACAGCCGCCAGCACCTCGCTGCTGCCGTCGTAGCCGCCCGCGCGGAACGAGTTGGGGCGACCAAGACCGTTGGCCTCGAGCAGCGCCAGCGAGGCGGTCACTAACTTGCCGAGCTCCTCAGGGCTGTAGGCCGAGAGCGAGACCTCGTAGCCTCTATCTCCGTTGTCGAAAACGGCAGGAGGCTGATCGTCACCATAGAAGTTTGGTGCCTCTTTGGGGGTGATGCCGGCCGCCTTGGCCAAGGAGAACCAGGAGTGCAGGTGCAAGCCGACTTCATCGCCATCGAGTACGTGCGCGCGTACTTGTTCGGCCAAAGCCTTGGCATCGTCGTCGCGTGCGAAGTAGGCCGGGCAGATGAAGTGGGTGAGTGGAAGCTCCTTCCACTCACTTCGAAAGTCTTGCATCGCTTGCAGACCCTCGGGGGAGAGGAACGCGCCCTCCCAATCCACGCTGATGGTCACGACCACCTGCGCGCCCTCGAGCTTGGCCACTTCTTGTGAGCCAAGCTTGCTCTGGCCGACCTTGTCGGATTTGTTCGAATCTGCTTTCTTAGAGCAGCCGGTGAGCGCCACGAGCAGGGCCAGTGCGATTCTCCACATCGGGCACAGGCTACCGGACTCGCAGGGGCAGCGAAAGGCCGAGGCTACGCCGCAGGCATGAGGATGCGGGCAACACCGCCGAGCGACTGCTCAAGCTGGTCGTTGCGAACCTCGCTGCCGCCGATGGCGCACAGGTAGAGGTTGGAACCCTCAACGTCAAAGCGGCGCATTTGCACATCCCATTGCGCTTCGGGCCCAAAGAGAATGCCTTCGAATTCGTTGACCTTGCGGCCCAGGAGCGGCAAATGCGCGGCAATCTCGTTGCAGGCGCGATTGTCGCCGGCGGCCGCCAGGCAGACGCCATCGTCGTCGGCAAGCACCAGGCCCTGTAGCTTGGCGTTGGAGAGGGACGCACTCAGCTGGTAGCAGAGAGCACGGGTAGTGTTGGCGCTGCGCTTGTGACGTCGTTCGGTGTTGGTCATGGTCGCATCGTAGGTGGGATAGTGTGCGACACCAAGAAAACGACATTTCGGAGGCCCTGCGGCCCACCTCGGCATTTTTCCCTTATCGAAGTGAAAGTGATGCAGCTCGACCCCCGTTAGCTGGGCAAGTGACCATCATGACACGCATCCAACACCAACCCACCTCGCGCTTCTGCGCTCTTCTTACTATTGCATGCCTTGCCTTGCTTCCGGCCTGTGGCGGCTTCGGCACCTCAAGTCGCAGCGCGCAAAAGACGGGGCCGCAACTGCAGGCCACCGGCGGCGGCGGCGGTGACGGCTCGGGCTCATATGGAAGTGAGTCCAGCTATCACACCACCAGCACCTACCGCGGCCCGAGCGGCGAGAGCTCCCCCGCACCGGGCGTCGATTACGCAGGCAGCGAGAGCGAGAGCGGCTCGCTTGCCCGCGACGGCGAAGCGCGTCCCGGTCTCGGCACCACCTTTGGTGAGCGTCGCAACTCGACGGTGACCCGTCGCGAATTCGTGCGCGCCCACAATCGGCCCTTCGCCCAGGTCGCGCTGCACTACAACAGCTTGGAAGGCATTCAGAAACAGAGCGTGTACCGCGGCATGCGCCTGGACGACTTGCGCGCACAGACTGACAACGGCGGTCTGTCGATTTCACTCGTCGATGAGAGTGGTCGCCTCTTGCAGGGCGGCAGCGGCGGCGGGCGTACCTACGTCATTGGCCAGGATGGCCAGCGCTACATGATCTGGATTCGCAACGACACCGGCGGTACCTACGAAGTCGTGAGCTCGGTCGATGGACTCGACGTCGTCGATGGTCTGCCAGCCAACACCTCCAAGCGCGGATACATCGTCGAGCCCTACAGCACCCTGACCATCGATGGATTTCGAACGGATCTGGACTCGGTGGCGGCCTTTCGTTTTGGCGCGGTCGATCAGTCCTACGCGGCGCAGACCTCGGGAGACCGCAACGTGGGCGTCATCGGATTTGCTTTCTTTGCCGAACGCGGATCGCGATGGACCAACGACGAAGTACGCAGGCGCGAGAGCGCGGATCCTTTCCCTGGCGACTATGCCAAGCCACCGAGCGTCGTGCGCTAGCCAACGATGGTGGCGATGATCTCGTCACCATAAGACTCGACCCGAGAGGGGCCGATGCCGTGAATCCCCGCCAGCTCTCGCAGCGATCGCGGCTTGGCAATAGCGAGCTCGTCGAGGGTGCGATTCGAGAAGATGACGTAGGCCGGCACCGAGCGTTCTTGGGCAAGGGTCGAGCGCAGTTGACGAAGTTTGTCGGCCAGGACTCGGTCGACATCGCCCGACGGTGCGCTGCGTGACGCGGGCCGGCTGCGAGCCTTCTTGGAGGGCATCAGTCGCAAGAGCGAGAGATCAAGCTGAGCCTTGCCGCGCACGATGCGCTTGCCCGTGCTCGTGAGCTTGATGGTCGGGTACTCGCCCTGGCTCTGTTCGACCAGACGCGCTGCTTCCATCGAGCGCAAGAGGTCCATGAGATCCTTTTGGGAAGAGCCGGCCAGCGCGCCGCGTTGAGTCATATCGTAGAAGCGCTCGTCGTCGTCACTGCCATTGGCAATGGCGACGATGCGTTTTCGGCCCAGGCGGCCATCCAGTTGGCCGACCACGGCTAACAAGACTTCGCACTGCTCGCGCTGGCTCTCGCCGACTTCCTTGGCTTCGCCCGTGCCCATGCAGTTGTCACAGGCCTGGCAGTCGAGCTCGTCGCGCTCCTCGCCGAAGTAATCGAGGACGAAGCGATGTCGACACGCGGCATGGTAGGCATACTCGACCATGTGCTTGAGCTTGGATCGTTCGAGGTCGGCGCGACGCTCGGAGGCTTCGGGATCGAAGTCTGGAAATTCACCCGACAGATCTTTGGGCTGCGTGGCGCGAAAGTAGCCGACCTCGTCGACCAGATAGCCGTGACGGGCCAGGAGGCGCAGGGCGGATTGCACGGTGCTCTCGTGTGGATCGCCAGGCAGGGAGAAGGTAGCGATTTCCGCCAGGCTAAGCCCGGGGCGCTCGCTGAGCAGCTTCCACAGACTGCGCAGGAGCTGCGCCTTGGGGTACGAGGCATCGATGAGAAACTCTTGTAGACGCACATCGCCGTGGTTGAAGAGCAGCACACAGTCGGCGTTGTCACCATCGCGGCCCGCGCGCCCGGCTTCCTGGTAATAGGCCTCCACCGTGCGGGTGAGATCCGCGTGGATGACCAGGCGCACGTCAGTCTTGTCGACGCCCATGCCAAAGGCGTTGGTGGCGACGATGACATCGACGTCGCCACGCATGAAGTCGTCCTGGATATCCGCGCGCTGCGAATCCTGCTGACCTGCGTGATAGGCGCGGGCGCGCAGTCCCGCCGCTAAGAGTTCTTCTGCATAGCGCTCGGCGTTCTTGCGAGTGGCGGCGTAGACCAATCCGGTGGCGCCATCGAGTGCTTGCAGCTTTTGGAGGATGCGGGCGCTCTTGTCCTTGGCACCGCCGCAGTGCTCCACCGAGAAGATCAGGCCGGGGCGTGCAAATCCTCGAACGTGGATGGATGGGGCCACCGTTCCGAGCTGCTGCGCGATGTCCTGGCGCACCTCAGGAGTCGCCGTCGCGGTCACCGCAAGAATGCGCGGAGGCCGAAGCTCGGCGATGACCTGACCGAGGAGTCGATAGGCCGGGCGAAAATCGTGGCCCCACTCCGAGATACAGTGGGCCTCGTCGATAGCGAGAAAGGCCAGCTTGTCGCGCAGGCCACGCAGGGCCTCCATGAAGCGGCTCGAGTGGAAGCGCTCGGGCGCGACGTAGACGATGTCGAAGTCGCCGCCGCGAATGCCATCGAGCATGGCGCTTTGCTCACTAGGTGTCGAAGCGCTGGTGAGGGCCGCCGTGCGCACGCCCCGACGGCGCAGCGAGTCGACCTGATCCTTCATCAGGGCTATCAGCGGAGACACCACCAGGCTCACACCGCCGCTCTTGGCGAGGAGGACGGCAGGCAACTGATAGGTGAGCGACTTACCAGCGCCGGTCGGCATGACGGAGATGACCGACTTGCCCACGAGCACCTCTTGAATGACCTCGAGCTGACCCGGGCGAAGCTCGTCAAAGCCAAAGGTATCGGTGAGGACTTCGCGTATCTCTTGGGCCGTCGGCGCAGCCAGGATCTCCGCGCGGTGGTCGCCCTCGTGCATCGCCTGGACCCTCGCACTTGTGGCTCCATACCCGCAACGAAAAGGGTCTATCGCCTGCTCTTCTCGAGACGATTTCCGGATCTGCCGCGCGTCCTAGCGTCCCGGCGCTAAGCGATTTCAATCGCAAGAAGAGTTGGCCAAGGCGGCCCGCTGTCGGGCAAGCGCGTGCTCGGGAATACGCACCCAGCCATGCTCACGACGAAACTCGCGAAAGCCAACCGATTCGTAGGTCGCCAAGGCTCGCGCATGATCGAGGCTGCAGGTGTGGACCCACAGGCGGCAGGCTTCTTTCGAGAAGCCACGATGGACCGTCCACTCCAAGAAGAAGCGCCCAAGGCCGCGGCCGATGAACGCTGGTTTGAGCCCGAAGTACAAGATCTGCGCCTCGGCCTGATCGTCCTCGCCAGTGCCAAAGCGAATCTCGGAATAGCCGGCGCAGATTCCATCATGGAGCAAGAGGAAAATTTCGACTCCCTCCTCGTGCACCAGCGCCTCGAGCTCTTCGGGCTCGAGATCCGCGCGCTCGTACCAGAGCCATGGCGCGCCGACGTCGAGGTAGAGGCGGCGATACTCTTCCGCACCAATCTCCATGGCGCGCACCACCTGGACGCCCGGCGGCATCGCCGAGTGCTCTTGCGCGCTCGGGGCAGACATCTGCAAAAAGTAGGTGGTCACCTCGATCCGCTCGCTCATGGGGTCGCTCCCTGCTTTTGCTCGAGGAGTTCGATCTCAATGGCTTCGGCGAAGGCATAGAGTTCTTCGCCATCCCGCGATGGCAGTTTCAAAAGAGCGCTCTTGACCAGCGTCTCGGCGCCGCCCAAGAGCGCGTCGATAACCGCCTGACGCGCTTCGACCTCGGGCGGGCGGGCGCCGGCGACAGACTTGGCGACAATGCTCATGATGGCGTCGACGTCGGCCTGGGCATCGGCGGGCCCACGAACGGCATCCAGGCCGCACACCAAAATGGTTGGATGACCGCGATCGTCGAGCAAGATGGTGGTGCCGCTGAGCCCACCGTGCGCGCGATCGCTGGCGTGCAGGGGCGCGATGGCGCGGGCAAGGCGCTTGAGCAGGCTTGTGGCCAGGCGGGCCGAGAGCATGTTCTCGCGCTCGCCGATGGGCGATCCGGTCGGCGCTTCGTAGATGGCGATGGCGTCCTTGCGCTCATAGCTAAGGGCACGCTGTAGAAAAGGACCTCCTCCGCGCGCCAAGGTGTAGAGACGTCGCTCGGCATCTTCGTCGAGTGCCTCCGTAAAGCGCTCGATGATGACTGAGCGATTGAGGGTGGTGTCGATGGCTCGGGCCAGGGTCGATTGCGCGGTGCTACCCAAGGGTGTCTCGAAAGCGTAGCGGGTTTTTTCCTCGCCTGCTTCGGCGTCGGGGCGAACCGCTGGCATGAGCGCACTGACGGCAGAGCTACGTCGGCGGGGCGCGCGCGGAATCATCAGTGGCCTGGAGTCGTCGGCGAGTTGCAGACTCTGCAGTTCGCGTCGAAGCACAGCGATGGAGTCGTAGCGATCGCCAGGGCTCTTGGCCAGGAGGCGTTCCAGAATAGGGTCCCAGGACGCGTCGCAGCCGGATACCTCCGAGGCAAGTGGCACTAGCTCGCCGAGATGCTGCGCCACGAAGTCCGGTCCCAAGAAGGGCAGGCGCCCACAGATACTCTCGAAGACCGTGACCCCGAAACCGTAGAGGTCAGCCGAGATGCCGAGCGGCGCGCCGGTAATCTGCTCGGGCGACATATAGGCCAGCGTGCCGATGAGACCTCCGGTCTGGGTTTGCCCAAGATCAAGGAGGTGAGCGACGCCAAAGTCGCCGATCTTGGCGACGCCGCGGGCGTCGAAGAAGATATTGGCGGGCTTGATGTCGCGATGAATGATGCCGCGCTGGTGAGCGAGCTCGAGACCGGCGAGTACATCCATGCACATTCGGCGGATGGCAGTGGGCTTCATGCCGCCTGCCATTCGCGTCTCGAGCGATCCTCCGATCATCAGCTCCATGACCAGGAAGCCGTGCTCGACGCTAAAGTCGTAGACCTCGACGATGTTGGGATGGTGCAAGCCCTTGGCGATGTTGGCTTCGCGAGCAAAGCGCTGATAGGGCTCGCCTCCATGGGCGTGGGTGCTAGCCAGGAGCTTGAGCGCGACGACATTGTCGGAAACGGTATCGATGGCTCGGTAGACCCGACCGGATGCGCCAGAGCCAAGCAGGTCCTCGAGGCGATAGCGCCCGCCGATGATGCGAGCGTCTCTGGCGTGGCGCGTGCGATCGGGCGCCTTGCGGCTGCGAACGAAGGCTTCGAGATCGGGAGACAGGGACGGGTCGTTGCTGCGCAGCTCACGCAGGATGTCGCGCGCGGCCTCGCGCAGGCCCATGGTCATGAACTCTGAAATCAGCGCTGCCTGCGCCTGCTCGCGGCAGCCCTCGTCGAGCGCGGCATCTTGCAGGCAGCGAACGGCGGCCTCGTGCTGCATTAGCTGAGCGAGGATATTGCCGAGCAAGAGGTTCGCGCGGCTGCGCTCGGGCCCTGCGTCGAGGTTTCGCACGCTGCGCTCGAGTAGACG
>JAHEAK010000241.1 GCA_024642805.1 Kofleriaceae bacterium
GGTTTCGGTGCGGAAGCCCTTTAGCGCCCAGAACTCGGTGAGCGCGACGATGATCTCAGGCTTGTGGTTTTGGTCGCGGTAGTTTCGGTTGCCAGCATCGATGGCGATGCCTGCGGCCTCTTCACGCGCAAAGCCCGCCAGCGCCTGTGCCCGCGTCGGATGGCACTGCAGAGATAGAGGGCTGGCAGCGGCCAGAATCTTGAACAAGAAGGGCAGCTCGAGTCCTTGCCCGGCCAGGTAGTCGCAGAGGGGCTGGCCGCCAGCGAGGACACTGCTTGCCCTCGGATGCGCGCCCAACCACAGCTCCGCGCAAGGCAGCCCTTCGGGATTGTCGATGCCGAGCAGGGCGGGGATGCTCGTGGGTGAACCCCAGGCGTAGTGCTGGGTCTTCGAGCGCAATGGCAGGACGCTCATTGCGGCTCCTTGTCCGCTGGTGTTGTGATGCCAGGTAGCGGCTGTGCCGGTGTCGGCCAGCTGATACCAAGAAGCGCGGCGATGGTGGGCGCCACGCGATTTTGCGCGAGTTGTTGGTCTTGGTGGTTGTGCTCGACCCCGACGCCAAAGGCCAGCACCGGTACGTCGCGATCCCATGACCAGGGCGTTCCGTGCCCGGTGCCAAGATCGCCAGGCCCTGGCGAGGCGATGTAGCCTTCGGCGGGAACCACGAAGACCGCGTCGGTGATGGGCGCGACGGTGTTGGCGACCTCGCGCTCAAGATCGTCTTTCGACTCCGCCCAGGTGCGCGCCACGCTGGCGGGCACCGCCATGCGTACGCCTGGTTCGGCCGCGGCCATCTCGGTGATCAGGGCCTCTAGTTGCGCGCGCTTCTTGCTAGTCTTGGCGTCGGCGTGTAGCCACAGATAGGGCTGGATATAGGCCTGGATCCAATTGCCTTTGCCAAGCTTCTTGTCGGCGCGCGTCTCGAGCTTGGCCGCAAAGCCGAGCGAGTCGATGCGACCGGCCTGTAGTCCACGAGCCAGCAGACTCTCGGGAAGGGGCGTGCCACCGTGGTCCGAGGTGATGATGACCGCGATATCGGTGTTTTTCTCAAGTTCGCGAATCAGCGCGCCAAGTGCAAGGTCAGATTTGTAGAGCACATCGGCAAACTCCCACGACTTCCAGCTATAGGAGTGCCCGGCATAGTCAGTGCTCGAGATCGAGATGGCCAGGAGATCGGGGTTGTCGTCCACGCCCAGATCGAAGTGGTTGGCGGCCGCGCCAGCCAGGTCGCACAGGTACTGGGCCGATTGCGGGCTGGCGACAAAGGTCTTGCGCGGCTTGAGTGTCTTGGCAAGATCGTGGGGAAAGGTCGTGCCGAGCTGATACCAGTCGGCCTCGCCAGATGCATCGTCGGGACCGATGATCTTCGCGTACAGCTCGCCGCGATCGGTGCTCCACTCGCTGAGTCGCGCGTCGACAGGATTGGCCGCGTTCCACTCGCTGAGCCAGGCGGGCATCTCGGGGCTGTAGTAGGTCGAAGTGGTGAAGCCGCCGCTGTCCTCTTCGTACCAAATGGCGGCCGTTGCGTTCTTGCCACCCATGACTACCGCTGCGCGTGCTTTGAGCGAGACCGCTACCACTTGCGACTTGTCGTTGGCTGCGCGCAAGACGTCGCCGACCGTCGGTTTGAGCAGGCGTTTTGGCCCAGCGGTCTCGTCCTTGCTGCCAAAGATGGCGTGCTCATGATCGAAGACGATGCTGACCTTGCCTCCGACTTGGTAGTCGTACAGGTCGTTGGAGTCGACGCCGTGGTCCTTGGGGAGCTCGCCGGTGAAGATCGCAGCGTGGCCAGGCGCGGTATTGGTACCAGCGTAATCGTAGTGCACTTGCTCGGCGTAGAGGCCGCCATCCATGGCACGCCGAATCGCACCTTCCTTCGACAGGTAGGGCGCGTAGGTCGCAAGCGCCTCGGAGGAGAGTTGATCGATGACGACGGCGACGACGAGCTTGGGAACGCGCGCCTTGGTGGTGGGCGTTTCGCCTGGGCCTGTGTTGGCGGTGGCCTTGGCCTTTGGCTCGCGCTTGGATCCGTCCTGCCCGCCATCGCGACAGGCAACGAGGGACAGGCTTCCGAGGATGAGGAGCGCGGAACAGGTGGGCAGGGTCGAGCGGAACATCTCGGCCATGCTATCAAGCGATGAGCCGGGCAACACCTCTGCCTCGACCCATGTCTGTTGTGCACGCCTGCCAGCCAACTAGCTGGCAAGTGCAACAAGGAAAAAGGGGAGTCCCAGGTGCTGCCTGCGCCTATTCAATTGGCACCCGGGACTCAGTGCTGGAGGGTTGCTCCAACGCTTGCAGAACAATGCGACATGTGTGCCATGCGCTCTCGATGCCGGTAGCCCACGCCAAGTTGCACGAGCTTTGCCGGCGCAGGCAGTGATCCTGCGCTTCTGTCATGCGTGTCCCCGGGGCTTGCTCTGAGCTGGTGAGAGCGGGCACCACGGACCGCCGTGGGCGCTGCCTAATCTTGTGCGCGCTTTTCGGTTTGCAGTTGCCGGTTCACACGCCGAGGCCAGAGCGGTCCGCCGTAGATGAAAGCCGTATACGCCTGCACCAGGGTCGCGCCTGCTCGCAAGCGCTCGGCAGCGTCGCGACCGCTCTCGATGCCTCCGGCGGAGATCAGGATGAGGCGATCTTGTACCCGGGCACGCAGTCGCACGAGCACGGCCTTGCTGCGATCGTGTAGTGGGCGACCGCTGAGGCCGCCTGCGCCAATTGCGCTAACGTCGTCCTCGGCCGTGTGCAAGCCCTGGCGCGAGATGGTCGTGTTGGTGGCGATGATGCCGTCGAGCTCGAGCTCCAGGGCAAGATCCGCTATGGCATCGATGTCCTCGTCGCTGAGATCGGGTGCAATCTTGACCAAGAGGGGCAGGCGCGGCTCGGGGCGCACGCGATCGATGGCCTCGCGAACGCCTCGCAAGAGAGGCCGCAGGCGTTCCACCGCCTGCAAGTCGCGCAGGCCGGGGGTGTTGGGCGAGCTGACGTTGACGACCATGTAATCGCAGTGCGGGGCCAGTCGTTCGGCGCTCTTCACGTAGTCGGCGAGGGCATCCTCTTCGGCGACGAGCTTGGTCTTGCCGATGTTGGCTCCGACGATCACCTTCGATGTGCGACGAGCCAATCGCTCGGCAGCAGCGGCCGATCCGCGGTTGTTGAAGCCCATGCGATTGACGAGTGCTCGATCGCGAAGCAGTCGAAACATGCGCGGCTTGGGATTGCCCGCTTGCGCCTCGCCGGTGACCGTGCCGATTTCGACGAAGCCAAATCCCAGGGCGGCAAGCGCATCGAAGCCGAGGGCATTTTTGTCGAAACCCGCGGCCATGCCGAGCGGGCTCGGAAAGTCCAGGCCCATCGCGTGCACGGCTAGCGAGGGATCACGCGGCGCGCACAGGCGGCGGGTCATCGACTCGAGGCCAGGCACACGCATCGCGAAGCGCAGCAGGCCAAACGCGACATTGTGGACCCACTCAGCGGGCAGCCTGCTCAACACGAGCCAATAGAAGAAGGCGTACAAAGTGCGGCGAAGATGTCTTAAAGTATCGACAGGCACCAGCGACTGGCGCCATTGACTGGCGGCATTTCCGTGGAGCAAAGTGCCGCGCAGCCTTTTGCGCTTGCTGAGCCCTGCTCGCCTGGACCAGGGAGCCTGCGATTTCGCCAGTGGAACGCACATTTGAACGCACATTTCCGCTCTGTGCCGGTGGGCTCGCTACGGCTTTGTGGTGAACTGGACGGCGTGGCGGACTCCATTCGACAAGCGGTACTCCTGGCAGCAGGAACCGGCACACGGCTGATGCCACTGACCCAGGACCGTCCCAAGTGCATGGTCGAGGTCGCCGGCCGCGCCATCGTCGACACCATTGTCGATGAGCTCGGCGACATGGGCGTCGAGGAACTCGTCGTCGTTACCGGGCACCAGGCCGAGGCGCTGCGGGCGCACTTGCAGACGCGTGCTGGCTTTCGCTGGCACTTCGTTCACAACCAGCGCTACGAGACCACTAACAACATCCTCTCTCTGCACGTGGCCGCGCATCTGGTGCGTCCACCCTTTGCCCTGGTGGAGAGCGACATCTATTTACACGCACCGATCCTGCGCGGGCTGGCGCGGCCTGACACCATGTTGGTGGCGCCCTACATGCCCACCATGGATGGTACGGGCATTGTAATGGATGCCGACAAGCGCGTGCGCGAGATGGTGATTCGAGCCCACCTGCATCGCCCCGCTCAGCTGCACGAAATGCACAAGACCGTCAACTTCTACAGCTTCTCGAGCGCGACCTGGCAACGCTATCGCGCAGCTCTCGAGCGCTGGGTACAGGCCGAGCGCCTCGACCAGTATTACGAAGCCGTGCTGGCCGAGCTCATCAACGATGGTCAACTCGACATGCAGGCCGTGGACGTTGGCCTGCAAGGGTGGGCCGAAGTCGATGACCTCGCCGACCTGGCGCGCCTGGAAGAGCAGCTAAAAACCAGCTAAAACTCACCTGGTGATGCCGGCCCCGAAAGAGTGCGCCGGGGCCGCACAGCCTCTGGCCTGCCGCCGCCGCCAGCGTGCTAGCTCACTGGTGCTCGATCCCCATCGCCAACCACAAAGCCGGGCCGGTTCTTTGTGCCCACGCTGCGCCTGGGATACAACAGCAGGGTCCCATGGAAACCAAGCGCAGGAGCCTCGTCAAATCGCTGAGCTGGCGTTTCCTCGCCACGCTCATCACGGGCACGGTTGCCTTCGGGATTACCGGAGAGGCGCACTTCGCCATCGAAATCGGCTTGCTCGATACCAGCATCAAGCTCTTCGTGTACTACGCGCACGAGCGGGCCTGGACGCGTATTCGCTACGGCATGCCCCCCGAAAAGCCGAACTACCAAATCTGATCCCCATCGCTTCGGTACAAGATATCGAGCTCGCTGCGATTGCGATCCCTACCAGCTGTGGCCTTGCCGGAAGCTCGTGCAATGCAAGAGCTTGATTTCGCGAGTTGATTTCGCGATGCCCTTAAGGGTATGCAGCCATCCGAAGGACGGATGAATGCGAGCCATGATGCACCTGGGCCTGGTGGCCCTCTGTTTGATCTCTGTCTCCGGGCGCACGTGGGCCCAAAACGAGCCGCCCGCGCTCGATGCCCTGGTGCCCGCAGCGCCAGTGGCTCCCGCTGAGGCCAGCGAGCCGAGTGAGGAGGGACTGCCCTCCGCCGAACCTCCCGGCGAGGCCAAGGCAGTCAAGGCTACGGCGCCAGCCAACACCGAGCCCGCCGTCGCGAGCGAGGAGCTCGCCGAGCCCGAGGAAGCAGCGCCGCCTGCCGCCACCGGCCTGGAGGCGCGCATCAACGCCAAGTTCGGCAAGTACGTGGTCGACCCCATCGCCAAGGTCTTCTTCTTCGACGTGGTCTTTTGGGACAACGGCTCGGTGCACGACGTGGCCGTGCCCTTCGTGGTGCTCTGGCTGGTCATGGGCGCCATCTTCTTCACCATTCGCATGGGCTTCATCAACGTGCGCGGCTTCGTGCACGCCATCCAGATCGTGCGAGGCAAATACGACAACCCCGACGACGTCGGCGAGGTCAGTCACTTTCAAGCTCTGACTGCGGCGCTCTCGGCAACCGTCGGCTTGGGCAACATCGGCGGTGTGGCTATCGCCATTGGCACCGGTGGCCCTGGCGCCACCTTCTGGATGATGATGGCCGGCTTTTTGGGCATGGCCTCCAAGTTCACCGAGTGCACGCTGGCCCAAAAGTACCGCAGCGTCGACGCCGACGGTACGGTCTTGGGTGGCCCCATGATGTACCTGTCGCGCGGCCTGGCCGAGATTAACTTTCCGAAGCTAGGTAAAGTTCTGGCCGTGGTTTTCGTGGTCCTGTGCATCGGCGGCTCCTTCGGCGGCGGCACCTCGTACCAGGTCAATCAGAGCCTGGGTGCCATCGAGCAGAAGATTCCCTTCCTTAAGGACCACCACTGGGTCTACGGCGCGGTCATGGCCGCGCTGGTCGGTGTGGTCATCATCGGCGGCATTCGCCGCATCGCCACCATGGCCGAAGCCATCGTTCCCCTGATGTGCGGCATCTACGTCGCCGCTGCCATGTACATCCTCATCATCAACGCTGGCGCGGTGCCAGCCGCTCTCTCGCTCATCGTCACCAGTGCCTTCAGCCTCAAGGCGGGCCTTGGCGGTCTGCTCGGCGTGCTCATCATGGGCTTCAAGCGCGCGGCCTTCTCCAACGAAGCCGGCGTCGGCTCGGCGGCCATCGCGCACGCTGCTGCCAAGACGCAGTTTCCCGTGCAAGAGGGCATCGTGGCCCTGCTCGAGCCCTTCGTCGACACCATCGTTGTGTGCACCATGACCGCGCTGGTCATCGTCATCGCCGGCGGCTACAGCTCCAACCCCAACCTCGATCCGCACTGGGCGCACCTCATCGCCACCAACAACGGCGCCGGCCTCACCTCCATGGCCATGGGATCGGAAATCTCCTGGTTCCCATGGATCCTGGCGGTTGCCGTGGCGCTCTTCGCCTACTCGACCATGATCTCCTGGTCGTACTACGGCGAGCGCTGCTGGACCTGGGCCTTTGGTCCAAACTCGGGCCGCTACTACCGCGTCATCGTGCTCATCTTCGTGTTCCTTGGCTCGATCTTGACCGGTACCACGGTGCTCGACTTTGGCGACCTCATGATCCTCGGTATGGCTCTGCCCAACGTCCTGGGTCTCTTCATGCTCTCGCCCATCGTGAGGCGCGAGCTCGACGAGTACATGGCCAAGATCAAGAGCGGCGAAGTCAAGCCGCAAGAGGGCTAGCTCGTGTCACCACTTGCGGAGCGCATTCGCCAGGCCTGGGCGTCTCGCTCCGCGCTGCACGAGGATGCCTCGACCGACGCCTATCGACTCTTCCACGGCTATCAGGAAGGATGGGATGGGCTCGAGATCGATCGCTATGGCCAGGTGGCGATCATCGGCTGCAAGAGCGATCTTGCCGAGAGCGCGCAGCTGGCCGCCCGCGTGTTGCTTGAGCTGCATCCCTTCGAGGTCATCGTGTATCGGCCTCGGCGCGCAGAGGTGGTGGCCTTGCACGGCAGCTTGCCAAGCGAGCCGAGTGTGGTCATGGAAGCTGGGCTGCGCTACAGCGTCGAGTGCTGGTCGCCGCGCAATCCCGGCCTCTACCTCGATGCTCGGCCGGCACGCGCCTGGCTGCGCGCCAACAGCCAGGGCCGTCGTCTGCTCAATCTCTTCTCGCACGCCGGCAGTCTTGGTGTGGCGGGCATGGCGGGGGGCGCTTCTTCGGTGATCCACGTCGACATGCAGAAGCGGGCTCTGGCGCGCTGCCTCATCAATCATCGCCTCAACGATCAGCGCTGCGACGCGCGCGATGCCGTGCGCATGGACGTGCACAAGTATCTCAACGCGCAAGCACGAGAGTCGGCGCGCGGGCCACGTCGCTTTGGCGGCATCATCGTCGACCCACCACCGCTTCCTCCTGGAGCCCCGCGCGATGCACCCGGCTTGTCACCCATCGGCCTCGCC
>JAHEAK010000898.1 GCA_024642805.1 Kofleriaceae bacterium
CTAGCGCCAAGACCGAGGCGTAGGGAGCAATGACAAGATCCTCTTCGAGACCGCGCTTGAGGCCCAGGCCAGGCGAACCAAAGGCTCGGTACTGATAGTCACCCTTGGCATCACTGGTCGCGAACGCTGACTCGGAGATCCCCCAAGGTACGCCCTGGGCTCGTCCATAGTGCATCTGATTGCTGACGGCCCCGCTGGTGCTCCGCCCCAACAAGGTGCTCGGGTAGCTGCGAGTAAAGAGCAAAGGCATGAGGTACTCGAACATCGTTCCACTCCATGAGAGCAGCACGGACTTGTCAGACACAGGACGCCCGAGGTGCGCCCAGTGCTTGGAAGGCACCTGATCGAGGGCGATGGCCACGAGGCTGGCCAGGCGTGCCTCGGAGGCCAGGAGATCGTAGTGGTGGCGATCGGGCTGCGAAGACGAGGCGTCGTAGCCGATGAACATCTGATTGGCGTCGCTGTCGTACAAGAAGCCAAAGTCGATCTTGGCCAGCTCTCGCTCGCAACTGCCGCCGACGTCGAGGGTGTCGGCCAAAAGTGCATCCGCCTCGATGAGAGCCAGCTCGAACTTCGAACGAACGTCGCGGCTCCACTGCGCTGCGGCTTCATCCTCTGCGGGCCACTGACAACTCGCGAGCACTTGCTCCAGGCGTGTGTGCAACCCGCGCAACTGCTCAAAGCCTGCCGCGAAGGTCTCGTCACGCAGTGCCAACCAGCAAGCGCGCTGGCCTGGATCGCGAACCACCGCCGCCGGCGGCGACCACAGGGTATAGAACCAGCCTGCCAGCGAGAGCAGGTAGGCGCGCATGGATCTCACCTCACGGTGTAAGACTTCTAGCCAGTCGAGAGCCTCGTACTCGAGGGCAAGATCGCCTGCTTCGCTGTCGTGGAGAGCATGTTTCAGCGCGCTCGATACCTCGTCGACGAGCGCCTCTAACTGCTCGACCATATCGAGCCAGCCCTCGGGTTCCCCCGTAGCGGCCTCGAGCGTTGCACGCATCTGGTTGGCGCTAGCGACGATGGCCGGATGAGGCGCCTGTACCCGTTGGTGACAGACAATGCAGTCTAGGAGAAGTTCCGCTACGTCACCGAGAGCATCCAGCCGCTCGCTCCGAAACACAGGAGCGGTCGCAAAATCGCCGCACGCCTGCCGAACCGCGATCAGCGCCGCCGCAAAATTTCCGTTGTCGACCGTGGAGACGTAGCGCGGCAAGAGAGCGTCGAGGGAGCGGGTCTCGTACCAGTTCAAGAGTTGACCGCGATGGCGCGGAAGTTCGTCGAGCGTGCGGAGCGTGCTCTGGACGCGCACACAAAATTCACGTAAGCCCAGATAGCCGAGGTCGCAAGCGGTCGCGCACGAAGCCAGGTACAAGCCGATGTTGGTTGGCGAGGTCCGATGAGCGATACGCAACTCCGGAACCATCTGAACGTTGTCTGGCGGCAACCAATGATCCGCTGGACCGACGAAGGTCTCAAAGAAGAGCCAGATGCGCCGAGAGAGTGTGCGCAAGAGTTTGGCCTGCTCAGGGCGCAGGGCCTCGGTCCTAGACCGTCCTGCCCGCCCGAGGAAGAGCGAAACCTCGGGCGAGAGCAACCACACCAACAAGAAGCCTGCGGCTGCCGTGAGCGAGCCGGGATGGATCCACCACAGGACACTGGCAACGGCGAGCGCACTTACCGGTCCCCCCAACATCTCCCACCACTGCAGGCGACGCTGGCTGCGCAGGGCCAACATGCTTGCGGAATGCGCAGCCGTCGTCCACTCGAGTAGCCGCTTGCGGGTAAATGCCAGGCGCAACAGGGTGCGCAGAACTGCGTCAGTCACGACGACGGCTTCGTGTGGCAAGAAGACCAGAGACAGCAGCCAGCGGTTGACGCTGTGCAGATTGCGCGAGACCGAGCCCGAGAGAGATCGCAAGGGATGCGTAAGCAGGCCTGGCAGCCCGGATGCAAAGCTCGTCAGGACGTGACCCGCTGAGAGCAGCAAGCTGATGCCCGTCCACGCCAAGGGACTGCCAGGGAGCCAGGTCCAAGCACTCAAGAGCAAGACGAGCAGCGCGATGGGACGCAGGCTTC
>JAHEAK010000899.1 GCA_024642805.1 Kofleriaceae bacterium
TTTGCGGCTGGGGGCGGGCCTTGGACTTGTCGCCTTCGTCGTGGTCTGCATGGCAAGCTCGCAATGGACGCGCTATCAGCGCCCCTATCGCATGCTCGAAATCTGGGGCGAGGCCAAGCTTGCGGGCTGGGCCATCGACACGATCTACGATGTGCAAGAGCTGCGTGTGGATCTGAAGATCGAGGGCATCACACCAAAGCTCATCCCCGGTGCTCATCATCCCAATATCGTCTTGGTGACCATCGATACCCTACGCGCCGATCAGATGCCGCTTTATGGCGGCAAGGCCAAGATGCCTGCGCTGGAAGAGCTGGCCAGAAGCGGGGCCGTCTTCGAGCGCGCCTTTGCGCCGGGCAACGTCACGCGCCGCTCCGTTCCCACCATCGCAACTGGTTTGTCGCCAAAGCGCGTACGCGGTCGAGTGGTTGGATGGGCGCTGCGTCTCGATCCGCGGCACGTCCTTCTCGGCGAGCGCTTTCAGGCCGGCGGATACGACACTGCTGGCTTTTTCTGTTGTCGTTCGCATTTCGGTCGCGATCACAAGCTGGGTCTCATCAACGGACTCGAGCACGTCGCCATCGAGTACGAGGGCAAGGCACTGGCCAAGATGACGGTCGCCTGGCTCAAGGAGCGCACAGAGCGCGCGGGCTCCGACAAGCCACTCTTTCTGTGGACGCACTACATTGAGCCTCACAACTGGGTAAAGGATCACAAGCCTGTCGATGGTGCTCGCACCAAGAGGGAGCGCTACGGCCTCAGCCTGGCCGCCACCGATGAAAGTCTAAAGATCTTGATCGAGGGTATTCACCAGTACCTGGGCGAGGACACCATCATCGTGCTCACCTCCGATCATGGCGAGGGGCTTGGCGATCACGGCGTCGCCAATCACAGCGGTAGTCTGTACAACTCCGAGATTCGCGTACCCCTGGTCATTGCCGGGCCGGGCATCAAAGGCTCGCGACTTGCCCAGGTCATGGGTCTGGTCGATCTGGCACCAACTATGCTCGAATTGGCTGGCTTCGAGCCACCGGGGATGCCGCAGATGGATGGTCAATCGATAGCGCCCGTGCTCGTTGGCAAGGGCGCAGACGAGCTTGGGATCGGTGAAGCCTATGCCCAGATGGTCGGCGACAGATCCGTGCAACAGAACCAGGCCGCTATCGTCTCCGGTCGCTACAAACTCATCGAGCGCGAAGGCGCTCGCTTCGAACTCTACGATCTCAGTAGTGATCCCAAAGAGAACGACAACATCAAGGACAAGGCGCCGGAGCTCTTTGCCTCCATGAAAGCGCGCCTGGCCAGGCGGCGCGTTCTCGACCGAATATCGCCCTTCTAGCGGCCGCTTGGCCCTGTGCCGCCCGAGCCGGGCACTGTTTGTCATTCAGTGGGAGCAAGGCTGCCGGCTCCGTTGTAGTCTTTGGGCCCGCCGGCACCCTCCCGGATTCCATAACTTCTAGCAAGGAAATCACAATGCAGTTTTTGTCTACCGAATGGTTCAACAAAGTCTCCGAGCTTCGCGCAGCCGCAGGCCCGCTCGAGTTGCCTCCACAGATCGCTGAGTCAGTGATCAACGTGACCCTCACCGACCGCGACAGTGGCAACATGATCCATATCGCGGGCGGCGAGTTCGTCAGCAATCACCATGACAATGCGGGCGTCAGCCTTGGCCTGACCTCTGCGCTGGCTCGCAAGCTCTTCCTCGAGATGGATATGCAAGCCGGTATGCAGGCCTTCTTCGCTGGCGAGATCAAGGTGGAAGGCGACGTCACCAAGCTGATGGCGCTGCAGTCCTACCAGCCAGACGCCAAGCAGAAAGCCCTGATGGAGCAAATCATCTCCATCACCGATTGAGCGATTGCGGGTCAGTTCGTCGCGCTTCGGCCCCAGGCTGAGCGGTTGATGGCCCACTGGCTCATCGCTGATTGTTGACGACGCGTCCACGGCACAAAAGCCTGGGCGCGTTTCTCATTGTGGGGCGGCCTCCCTTGGCAAGCCGCACAGACTGCACGACTCTTCGCCACCCATGGCGTTGCAGATTCATCTCCGCTGGCAAGGCGCGGAGTCGCAGTTCGATTT
>JAHEAK010000242.1:0-7059 GCA_024642805.1 Kofleriaceae bacterium
CGTAGTAGGGCGGCGAGGGTAACCACGAGGATGGCTACCTGTAGCACCCAGCCAGGCGTCTTGGTGGCGATGAGGGCCCCGGCCAGGGCGCCGGGCATGCCGCCGAGCACGACAGCCTTGGAATCGCTCCAGCGGAACTCGTGTCGGAAGAGGTAGAGGCGCTGGGCGTTGCCACACAGGAGCGCGAGCGAGCTGAGTGTGAGGGCGGTCAAGGGATCCCAGAGCAGGGCCAGGCAGGTAACCAGGAAGACCCCGCCGCCAAAGCCACTCAAGGTGGTGATGAGGCCGGCTGCGATACCGAGGCTTGCTAGCACGAGCATGAGAAAACACTAGCGGAGCCCATTGTATTTGCAAAGTCGATTGTTTTTATAACTATGATAGGTTTGGTGAATGATAGATGAGCTGCGACAGTTCCTCCTGATTGCCGAGCACGGCACCTTTACGGAAGCAGCACGGCGGGCGCACCTCTCGCAGCCGGCGCTCTCCGCCTCGGTCAAACGCCTGGAGGATGCCATGCAGGCGCGGCTGCTCGATCGCGGCCGGCATGGCGCTTCGCTGACCCTCTCGGGGCAGGCTCTCGTGCCCCACGCCAAGGCGGCTCTGGCGGCGCTTGCGGAGGGCAAGCGAGCCGTTGGCGAGGTCGAGGGCCTTCGCACCGGCGAGGTGCGCTTGGGCGCAGGCGCGACGGCCACCACCTACCTCCTGCCGTCCATCCTCTCGCGTTTCCGACGCACCTACCCGGGCCTCAAGTTCATGTTGCGCGAGGGCTACGCACTCGACATTCGCTCGGAGATCGAAGCAGGCGAACTCGACCTTGGTATCGTGAGCGGTCCAGGCGATGACTACTGGTGCGACGACGAACTCATCATCGTCGCGTCCCCGAAGATCGACGCGCGCCAAGCGGGCTTTCTGACCTTCCCCGAGGGGTCCACCACCCGCCGCCTGCTCGAGACCCATTTGGGTGATGTCGACATCGTCATGGAGCTGGCCGGCATTGCAGCCGTCAAGGGCAACGCGCGGGCCGGCATGGGCAAGGCGCTCATCAGTCGAGCGGCCGTCGATTCGGATCTCAAAGCCGGGCGCCTGGTCGAGGTCAAGAGTCGCAAGACTCCAATCCGTCGCAAGCTCAGCCTCGTCCACCGAGGCGTCGCCAGGCTTCCCAAGGCAGCGGCGGCCTTGCGGGAAGCGATCCTGGCTGGCTAATGCGTGCGCAAGCGGGCCGGGCTGGAGCTGGCCAGCCTGGACCCGTGAAGATGCTCTACGCCCCGATTAGCGCGCCGCCGTCTTGCTCGCCGTTCGGCTCAAGTACAGCGTCTTGACCGAGCGCACGCGATCGTTTTCGCGTGCCACCACCGTCACTGCATTGCTGCCCGGCCACAGTGGAATCTGTGCAGCGAAGGGCATCTCCGCTCCGGTCGAGCTGCCTCGATTGGACTGATAGAAGACCTTGCGGTTGTCGACCTTGGCATCCATGTTCGATACGAAGATGTAGACGTCCTCGACCTGCGAATCGTCACTGACCAGACCCTTGAGGGTGTAGCTGGCCTGGTTGGTCTCGTAGCTTGGGATTTGCAGGGTCAGGTTAGGTGGCGTGACCTGCATACGCGAGTCGACGCCGGAGAGCTTGGCCGGGCCAGCGCTCTTGCTGGTCATGCTCTTCTTGATGAAGCCTGGCAGGTGATTGCCAAGCTCGATGCGCAGCCAGTCGCCCTGTTTGCCAGTGACGTTGAAGACCGTGTTGGGCGCTGCCTTGGCCACGAAGGAGGAACTGTCGGAGGCGCCTTCGAAGATCGACGCGCTCTGTGTGACTTTCACGGTTCCGCTCGCGGGGGTTGGGCCCGCTGAGCCAGGGGCCAAGGGGAAGCGAAGCTTCTCGGTGACGCTCTCGCCGAGGGCTCCGTCGTACACCGAGAGCTCGACCACGACGATGTCGTCCTTTGGCTTGTCGGCAACCGAGAACTCGAAGTCGACGGTCTTGCTGTCTCCAGGTTTCAGGGAGTCAAGCTCGGTCCTGGCCTTGCTAAGCACCAGGTCGGTACCGGATGCGTTGCGCAGGAGTGCCACCGACTCTTCGGCTACACCTTTGCCGCTGTTGCGGACCGTGATACGCAGCTTGTGCTTCTCGCCGGTCTGAACCAGGCCGTCGCCATTGCCAAGGTCGATGAGTTGGTGCGAGTAGGCAAACACGGGCCGCTCGCGGGCCTGAATGCGCAGCTTGATGGGCGAGACACTCACCGGCGTGTGCGCGGCATCCATGACTTGCAGCTCCAGATCATCCTGGCGATCGAGGGCGGCGTTGCTGACCTTCAGGTGGGAGGTCCAAGTCTTGGTCTCACCGGGCGCTATCTTGCCAAAGAGCATCTCGGCGTCGTTGAAGCTCGGGTTGTTCGAGAGGATGCGAGCTTGTCCCTGATAGATGGTCTCGGTGCCCGTGTTGCTCAGGGTGCCCGTGATGTTGACCGTGCTGCCAGCGACGATGGTGCGCGCGTCGCCCTCGATGCTGAAGCTTGCCGTCAAGGTGCCAGGCGCTGAACCTGCGGGTGCTTCGCTCCAGTCGACACCGAGGATGGCCAACTTGTCGAAGAGGCGCTTGGCTTCCGCTTGCCGCCAACCGACCAGTGCCTTGTCGACAGCCTTGAGGCTTGCCTTGCGCGAAGCCTTGCCGTAGGTCGCGATGAATTCCTTGGCAAAGCGGATCTCAAAATCCTCGACGATTTCGTCGTCATCGAACTCTTCTTCTTCCGCGCGTTCCTCGGCGGTCAGCTCTGGATCGGCGGCGCCTGCGTTCTTGCGGACAGGGCGCTCATAGACGAAGGACAGGGAGCCCTGCGCTTTGAGGCCTTCTTGCGCGTACTCGGAGTTGAGAGAGGCTTTCAAGTCGCTCTCACGATAGCTGCGCGAGGGTGGCAAGAGGCGCAGGTAGTCGCGCGGCTCGGTGTTCTTGTCGGGTACGAAGGTGCGGTGCAGCTCGATGTCTGGGGTGATGCCAAGGCCCTGAATACTGATGTCGCCAGGAGTTAGGTACTGGGCGATGGTGAGCTTGAGAATCGACTCATCGTCCTCGATGTTCTCGAGGGTTTGCACCGAGCCTTTGCCGAAGGAGGTGTCGCCAATGATGACGGCGCGGTCAAGGTTCTTGAGGGCGCCGCCGACGATTTCAGAGGCGGAAGCGGAGTTGCTGTTCATCAAGACGGCCATCGGCGCGCGCGTCACGGTGCTGTCGCGCTCGGCGCGATGCGCTTCGCGCTCGGAGCCGGTGACGGTGGTAACGATGGTGCCCTGATCGACGAAGATGTCGGAGACTTGGATGGCCTGGTCGAGCAGACCGCCTGGATTGGAGCGCAGGTCGAGTACCAGCGAAGTCGCGCCACCTTCCTTGAGCTTGCGGAGCGCGGCCTTGGTCTCCTTGGCGGTTGGGCTGGAGAACTGCTTGAGCTTGATGTAGCCGACGTTGTTCGACAGCATCTTGCTCTCGACCGAGGCGACCTGGATGGAGTCGCGGACCAGCTCGAACTTGCGCTCTTTGTCCTCGCCCTCACGCAAGATCCACACGCTGACCTTGGTGCCCTTCTTGCCGCGCATGCGGTCCACCGATTCCTCGAGGGTGAGGTTCTCGGTGACTTCGCCGTTGATGCGCACGATCTGATCCTTGGGAAGGATGCCCGCACGCGAGGCTGGGGTGTCTGGCATTGGGCGAATGACAGTGAGCTTCTTGTCGCGCATGCCGATGACGATGCCGAGGCCCGAGAAACCGCCGCCGGTGCTCACGTTCATCTCGCGCGCCTGCTCAGGGTCGAGCAGCACCGAGTGTGGATCGAGGGTGCTCAAGATACCGTTGGCAGCCGCGTATTCCACTTCGGCCAGATCCGCGCCGGGATTGATGTTGGCTTCGACGAAGCGAAAGATGCGCTTGAGTGTTTTACTTAGACGCCAGGGCGAGTCGATGTCAGCTGTGGAGAAGCTCTGCCGCTTGTTGCTCACATGGACGACCACCGTGTCGGTGTCGCGATCGGGCTCGACGAGTACCTCGGGAATGTTGAACTGCACCGAGTCGAGGGCTGCGTAGAGCATCTCCTTGGGATCGATGCGCGAGGGGTCCACGTAGCTTTCGCGAACCTTGAGTAGGGTCTGGTTGACGATATCCAGCGCCGCCAGGTTGTGCTTGCGCTTGACGGCGCTCGCTGGCTCACCTGGGGCAGCACGCACGACGCGATTGCCGACGCCAAGACCGACCAGGCCTTCTGGGGCCGGTCGCGTTAGAGTGAGAACGAAGGCAGCAATAGCAGCGCTTCCGATGATTAGCCAGGCACGGCTCAATCTGTGCATTGCCTCGAGTATAGCTCGCCGACGCTGTCGAGCACGCGGCATTCCTCGCCGGAGCCAGGGAAATCGCTACGGATCGAACTCGACCTTGCCTACTAGTCGCACCTTTGCCGCCAGCTCTTTGAGTCGATTCATGCGCTCGGAGCCGCGTGGCAAGGCCGTGCGCAGGCGCGCCAACTCGTCCACGGCCTCATCGAGCTCCTGGGCGCTCTCGTCCAAAAGCGCTTGAAGCTGAACTCGCAAGCGAGCTGCGAGGGCTGGCGCCTGTCCCTGGGTCGACACGGCGATGGCCAAGGGCCCGCGCTGGGCAAGAGCAGGGAAGGCGAAGTCACTCACATCGGGTTGGTCGTGGGCATAGGCCCAGGCCCCACTGGCGCGTGCGCTCTCTGCGATCTCGCGGTTGAGTGAATCGCTATCGCTGTGGGCCAGCACGACGAAAAAGTCGCCAAGCTCCAGGCTCGACCAGCTCTCGTCAGTGGCTCGCTCGATGCGCGCGCCGGCGGCTTGCAATCGCTGCGCACGGTCCTCGGCTCCGTGGCCGACGCCAACCAAGAGAACTCTGCGATCTTGAACGTAGAGGCTGACGGAGAGGGCTGGGCGAACGGTCACTTTTGGTGCTAGCTTAGGCGTCCGAGATGGCGGTGCGCAAGACGAGTTCGAAGACCGCCAAGGCGAGCAGCAAAAAGCCCGCCAAACGCGCTCGTGTGATCACCGTCAGCGAAGATGGCGTCGAGGCGGATGACGATCGCGATGAGGGTGCAGGGGACGAGGACTTCGAGGACGAAGACATCGACGACGATGCGCTCGTCGCCGAGGTGATTGATGTTCAGGGTGCTGACGACGAGGACATCGACGACGCGGAGCAGGAAAGCATCGAGCGCGCGCTCATCCGTCCTCGCTCCGCCAGCGCCGAGCTTGTCCAGCGCGATCCGCTCTCGGCCTATGTGCAGGAGACCAAGCGCTACCCGCTCTTATCGCGGGAGGAGGAGCACGAGCTGGCCGTGCGCCTGGTCGAACGTGGCGATGCCGACGCCGCCCGTCGCCTGGTCGAATCGAATTTGCGACTGGTCGTGAAGATTGCCTACGAGTACCGGCGCGCCCATCAAAATCTGCTCGACATGGTCCAGGAGGGCAACATTGGACTGATGCAGGCGGTCTCCAAATACGACCCCTATCGAGGAGTCAAGCTCTCGAGCTACGCGGCCTGGTGGATTCGCGCGTACATCCTCAAGTTCGTTCTCAATAACCATCGTCTGGTCAAGATCGGAACCACACAGGCCCAGCGCAAGCTCTTCTTCAATCTCAAGAAGGAGAAAGACAAGCTGGAGGCCATGGGCTTCACGGCCAACGCCGCCGAGATTGCCAAGGCACTCGACGTGCGCGAGAAGGACGTGGTCGAGATGCAGCGTCGCCTGGCCGCCCCGGATGCCTCCTTTGATGCGCCGCTGAGCAGTGGTGACGATGGCGGTCTGCGAACGCGCCACGACATCATGGAAGGAGAGGGCGACCGCCCGGATCACGCCGTCGAGGCCTCGCAGTTCCAAGGCCTGCTCAAGGAGAAGCTGGCGATCTTTGCCGACACCCTGGAAGGGCGCGAGGAAACCATCTTCCGCGAGCGCTGGCTCACCGATGAGCCCCTGACCCTGCAAGAGATTGGCGAGCGCTACGGAGTGAGCCGTGAGCGAGCGCGCCAGATCGAAAAGCGCATGCTCGATCGTCTGCGCGGCTACCTCGAAGATGAGCTGGGCACAGCTGTCGACATTGGCGCGCTGAGCCGCGACTAGATCGCTATGTCCTCGGGCACCCTCTATCTCATCGCGACTCCCATCGGCAATCTGGAAGACGCGTCTCCACGATCGCGGCGCCTCTTGGCGGAGGTGGATATCGTGGCAGCGGAGGACACTCGCACAGCTCGGCATCTTCTCGATCACTTTGGCATCCGCGGGCCGCGCATCGTGAGCTACTTCGAAGGCAACGAGGCCGGGCGCACGCCGCAGCTGCTCGAAGAGCTGGAAGGCGGCAAGAACATCGCCCTCATCTCGGAAGCGGGCACCCCTTCGGTTTCCGATCCTGGGCAGCGCCTGGTGGCGGCGGCGGGTGCGGCGGGCTTTAGTGTTGTGCCCATTCCAGGGCCTTCCGCGGTCATTTGCGCACTGGTTGCCAGTGGCCTACCAACCGATCGATTTACCTTCGTCGGCTTTCTGGCGCGCGAGTCGGGTGCACGTCGCCAGGCGCTCGGCGAGCTGCGTGCTCGCGCCGAGACACTTATCTTCTACGAATCCCCCGAGCGCGTTGGGGCCTGCTTGAGTGACATGGCCGATGCCTTTGGCGGCGATCGCCCGGTGTCGCTGTCTAGGGAAATTACCAAGATGTACGAAGAGACCGTGCGCGGTAGCCTGGCCGAGCTAGCCGAGCGTTATGCAAGGGTTGCCCCGCGTGGCGAGTGCACCTTGGTCGTTGGTGGTGCCAGCGTTGCGGAGCAGGGGGATGCTGCCGAATTCGATGTCGATGCCGCCGTTCGTGAGATGCTCGCCGAGGGCCTGGGCCCCAAGGACATCGCCGCTCGCCTGATGGTCAAGACCGGCAGGGCGCGGCGCGAGCTCTACCAACTGGCGCTGGCCCTCGGTCGCGAGCGCTAACGTCGAGCGCCAGCACGAGTGCAGGCGCTTGTGGTGCTCGGCTTAGATGTGGGCTCGGCTTAGAAGAGGATGCGCGCGCTGACGCTCAGGTGGATGG
>JAHEAK010000242.1:7069-7494 GCA_024642805.1 Kofleriaceae bacterium
CTCTGCCACGCGATAGCGATGGCCGGCGAGATCGATGGTTGGGGCGTGCAGGGGATTGACCTCTGGCGTGCCCGGATCGACGACGTCGTTGTTGTTGGTCTCGCAACCAATGACCACCGAGCCTGAGCACTGGGGCAGGTCCTGACCGGCATCGGCAAAGCTAATCAGGTGACTCTGCTCGTACTCAATGCCCATACCGGCGGCAAAGCGGACCTTCTCGCCGACGTGGGCGGTGACCTGCAGCTGGGTGTCGAGGGTCATGAAGTTCTCGATGTTGGAGACGCCAGGATGCGACTTGGCTTGCAAGCCGCTGATGGTCGGCTCTTCATCGAGGACCAGAGGCGCATCAGCGGCGGTCGCCGTGCCCGCGTAGGCAAAGACTTCCCACATATCGCTGTAGCCTCTACCTTCGAAGTTCGCGATGA
>JAHEAK010000900.1 GCA_024642805.1 Kofleriaceae bacterium
ATCGCAGGCACCTGCACAACTGGTGGCAGCTGGCCCTGCCCCCGGCTCTCAACCAGGACACCCGCTACGCCCTCTTGGTGCTCGACGGCAAGCGCCTCGTGCACGCCATCCTCTCAGGCCGCGGCGCCCAGCCCGTCGAGAGCGTGCCCTTCCAAGGCACAGGGCGGCCCGCGCTGCAGACTCTGTGCAAGGCCCTCGGCGTGCAAGGCGCCATCGTCCTCGAAAAGCAGGCCCTGGCCAGCCTCTTCGAGAGCATGGAGGGCGCGCTGCGTCTGGATCGCGATCTGGTCGAGCAAGGCGTGGGCCTGTGGCAGGCCCTGCGCAAGGCCGAAGGTATCTACAGCGAGCCACCGCTTTTGCAGCTCATCCCGCCCCTGCGCAGTGAAGCCCTGCAAAAGACCTTCAACCTCTTGGTGCCCGATCGCAGCGCCCTGGTCGCGTACGTCATCGACGAGGGCAACAAGCGCGTGCACTGCTCCGCCCTGGCGGTGAAGGAGTCTGGTTCGATTCAGGCCGCGTACATGCACCCGGTTGTCAGCGATCTGGTAAGCGAACGCGAGCTGGCCCGCGACTTTCGCCAGCACTACGACCGCATCAATCGAGCCGTGGAGTCGCGACTCTTGCGCCCGAGCATTTCGGTATTCATCGAGCTTGGCGCCGTGCAGCGCATTCTGCGGGGTCCAGCGGATCAGCTCGGCAAGGAGCTCAAGGCCCGCAACCTCATCATCGATCCCGCGCCCGCCTGGCTACAGGGGCTCTTGGGTGGCGCCGCCGTGGCCGCCATCGCCTCGCGCAACGCCAAGCGCGTTGCTCGCTTCCTGCCGAAGGGCGCGCGCAAGATGGCTGGCGATCTGGCCGGCGTCGCGCAGGATCGCCTCAAGGACAGCGCGGCCAATCCCTTTGCGCTGCTCGGCTTCGATCCCATCGAGCTACTGCTGACGCTGCGCAGCTTCTACTCGGACTGAGCGCAGCTTTCAGCACCGAGGTAACCCGTGAACTCCGCGCTCGTGAGCGAGAGCAAGAGCGGCACCACCATACCTTCCTCGGCAATCAGGTGGCGCGCCAGCTCCTCGCGATAGCGCTGCAGGTCCCGACGTGCCAAGGCAAAGGAAGAGCGGCCTTTCTTCAGCTCCTTCGCCGCCGAGGCAAGGCTTGTCTCACAGCGAGCGGCCAGCTCGTGCAGACGCTCGTGATCGAGAGCCAGGGCCCCGCAGTCGAGATCGAAGCGGCGGCGCAAGAAGGGATAGAGGGTCGACTCTTCGTACTTCTCATGGCAGCGCATGCTCCACTGCCACTGGTGAAACTCTGAGGCCAGACGATCGGCAAAGCGCTGCACTTGCCGAGCTTGCAGGCCCTGCCCTGACTCGATGCGATCGAGACGCTTGGCAAAGTCGGCGCCACCTTGCAGAAAGGTGTCATGAGACTCGAGCAGAAGCGCCTGCGCCGGAAAGTGCGAGTGCTGCTGCCAGGCCTGTCGGTGGCTAGAGAGAATCACCAGCTCGCTATTGTAGCAGTGCCTCATCACTGGGCGGCAAGCAAGTTGAATGGCCCGCCTTGATGGCAGCGTGTGAGCCGGAGCGGGGCCGTCACGGCCAGCATGTGCCGAGCGCTGACGTTCTCGCCAGTCGCTCGACAAACGCGAGCTAGTCGGCGCGCTGCGCACCTTTCTCGCGGATGTAGTAGCCCACCCCGCATGCCGCACAGCTTGCCAAAAGACCGGTGGCGCTGGCCTCGGCCTCGGGAAGGCGCTCGCCGCAATCACACATCCAAGCGATGCGCTTGGCGGGCACGCCGACCATGATGGCGCGATCCGGAACCACACCGCGCACCACCGCGCCGGCGCCGATGAAGGCGTACTCGCCGATGGTCGCCCCGCACACGATGGTGGCGTTGGCACCGATACTGGCGCCGCGCTTCACCAGGGTCGGCAGATACTGATCTTTGCGAGTGACCGCCGAGCGGGGATTGATGACGTTGGTGAACACGCAGCTCGGCCCGCAGAAGACATCGTCCTCGAGGGTGACCGAGTCGTAGACGCTGACGTTGTTCTGAATGCGCACGCCATTGCCG
>JAHEAK010000901.1 GCA_024642805.1 Kofleriaceae bacterium
CTCTGCACCGCGCCCTCGCGAATGCTGAGGTTGCCGTCGGGAATGATGAGCGTCGGATCGACCTGCATTCGCTCGCCAAGGCCGTTGCACTTGACACACATACCCAGGGGAGAATTGAAAGAAAAACTCTGAGGGCTGAGCTCAGGGAAGCCGATGCCACAGCTAGGGCAGGCGTTGTCCTGCGAGTACGAACGCAGATTGCGCTCGCCTTCGACGATGGCTTGTAGCTTGCCACCGCCCTCGCGAATGGCGGTCTCCACCGAATCGGTGATGCGCGAGCGCTCCGCCTCCTTGATGACGACGCGGTCGACGACCAGTTCAATGTTGTGCTTCTTCTGCTTCTCCAGGCCCTGGACATCCTCGAGGCGAACGATCATGCCGTCGATGCGCACGCGCACGAAGCCGGCCTTGCGGGCATCGGCGAAGAGCTCACGGAACTCGCCCTTGCGGTTCTCGGACTTGGGAGCCAACAAGGTGACCTTGGTGCCCTCGTCGAGGCTGAGCAGCTCACTGACGATCTCATCGGCCGAGCGTGCACTGACGTCGCCACCGCACTGATGACAGCGCTGCTCGCCCACGCGGGCGTAGAGCACGCGAAGGTAGTCGTAGATCTCGGTGACGGTGCCGACCGTCGAGCGTGGATTGGAGGACGCGGACTTCTGCTGAATGGCGATGGTTGGGCTGAGCCCTGCGATGTGCTCGTATTTGGGCTTCTCCATCTGGCCGAGGAACTGTCGCGCGTAGGCAGAGAGCGACTCGACATAGCGCCGCTGCCCCTCGGCATAAAGTGTGTCGAAGGCCAGCGATGACTTGCCCGAACCACTCACGCCGGTTACGACGACCAGCTGCCGCTTCGGTAGCTCGAGGTGATCGACCTTTAGGTTGTGCTCGCGCGCTCCTCGAATAACGATCGTGTCGGGCTCGCGCCCACTCGCAATACTGGCCATGGCAAGCACAAGGTACGGAACAACTGTTCAGTCGTCAAGACCGCCAGGCTCAAGGTGCTGGCACCGCGAAAAGATGCGGAGAGGCGCCTTCGCCGAGCTGGAAGAAGCCGGAACCTTGTGCGTCCAGTGCGATGGAGTCCTGCTTGCCCGGCGTGCGCACGCTGCGGCAGCCGCGGTATTTGAGAGCTTCGAAGGCAGGACCTTCAGCGCTGCGCTCGTAGAGCAGGGCGGAACCGCCCCGGCGGGCCAACGCTAGATGCAGGCCGTCGCGACTGAGGTCGGCGCCGACGATGTCATTCAGATCGCTGTTGTCGTCGCCGTCGAGCACTTTGTCGAGCTCCATGAGGGTGCCATCTTCGAAGGGCGGGCTGGCGCGGTAGACCCGCGTCTTGGTGTCGCCGCTGCGCTGGCGCGTGACGACGTAGAGGTCTCCACGAATCGGATCGACGAAGAGCGACTCGGCGTCGTGCGCTGTGTCGTTTGGGTAGGCGAAGAAGAAGGTCTCGACTTCCTGCACCGAGCTGAGTGAGCCGCTATTTGCCAAACGCGGCTCGATGAAGCGATGCACGGCGATATCGGTGCGGGCCAGGTCGTTGTCGCCAATGTCTGCGACGTAGAGATAGTTCTCGCCCACGAGCGGGCCGGGCCCTATGGCCAGGTCCTCCCAGTCGTTATTGACAGTCATCGGCAGCTCGAGGTCGGCGATGTGCTGACCTGCGGTGTCGATGGCGCTGATGAAGTTGCGCCCTTCGCCGTTACCGGAATCGTTGACGGCCCACAAGAGGCCATCGTCTCGGCCGGAGAGTGCCAGGCCTGAGACTTCTTCTAGTGAGTCCGCAACGACGGCTCCCAGATCTTGAGCAGGCGGGTAGCGAGGACAGGCTTGGCTGGGTGCTACGAAATAGACCTTCGGATCCTGGCCCTCCGGGACCATGTAGTAGCCCTCGCTCTCGTCACTAAAGGCGAGAGCCTCTTGCTGCCCTGGTGGGCGCTCGGAGAGGCAAGCGGGCCGGGAGAGCGCCTCGACGATGCTTTCGCCAGGCTCGAGGGTCCAGGTGTGAGTGGGCAGCTCCCGGAAGAGCAGGGCCAAACGGGTGCCATCGCGACTGATGTCGGCAGCG
>JAHEAK010000243.1 GCA_024642805.1 Kofleriaceae bacterium
CGCCGCCCGGATTGACCGTGCGATGGCCGACGAGCATCCGCAGGTGCTCAACGCAACGCTCGAGGGAGTCCATGTCGCCGATGGTACGCGAGACCGAGAGAATCCAACAGCTCCTACGCTTGCACTCGCAGCCGGGCCAGAACTTAGGCACAATCGACTCGTGCAAGAACGTCCAGCGGAGAATCTGGCCCTCATCAAAAGGGTCCTTGACAAGGACTACCTCGAGTTTCAGTTGGATAAGCTGACCACCGACGAGAACTCCGACGAGACCTTCACCAAGGTCAAGCTGCAGTTGAGCGACACCGGCGGCCAGGTGATGGACGTGGAGGGCGAGGGCGTGGGTCTGGTCGACGCGGTCTTCAGTGCGCTCCTGGCGCGCTTCGGCCCCGAGTACCAGAGCCTCAACTCCATCGAGGTTGCCGACTTCAAAGTGGTCGCGCTTCTCGACACCAAGGAGAAGAAGGTTGGCGTCGACTCGCTTGGCAAGGTCACGCTGGGTGTCTTTAACTCGGAAGGCAAGCTCTTCGAGTTTAGCGACGAGTCGCGATCGGTATCGCGCTCCTCTGCCCGGGCGGTGCTCGCCGCCGTCGAATACTTCGTCAATGCCGAGCGCGCTTTCATCATGCTGCACCGCGCCCTCGTCGATGCCAGAGAGCGCCGCCGAGACGATCTGGTAACCCGCTACACCCGCGAGCTCGCCGAAGTCGTCAAGAGCACCTCGTTTACGGAGGTGATCGAGAAGATGAAAAAAGACCTCAAGAATATTTGAGAGCGGCGTTCGGGCTCGCGAAAAATCTGCAGAAGCGCCTCCGGGTCGCGCGCTCCATGCACGCGGGTGAGGGGTTGGGCGAGGCAAAGTGCCGACTTAGGGCGGACCGGGCGTTGGCAGCGCTCTTGCTTTGCACATGCCCATGAGCGCAATGAAGGTCTCTGAGTACATGACGCGGTTCCCTCACACGCTTGGGCCGGAGCACAGCCTGATCGCTGCCCATCGCCTCATGCAGAGGCACGGGGTGCGTCACTTGCCCGTGCTGCAGGAGGGCAAGCTGCTGGGCATCGTCTCGCAACGAGACCTGTATTTCCTGGAGTCGCTCACCGATTCTCGCGTCGGAGAAATGCAGGTCTCAGAAGCAATGGCTTCAGATGTCTCCGTGGTTCCACCGGATGCCACCATCTTCGAGGTCGCTCACCGCATGACCAGTGAGCGCATCGGATCGGTGGTGGTCGTCGATCATGAGAAGGTCGTCGGCATCTTCACGACCATTGACGCCCTGCGAGCCCTCATGGAGCTGGCAGAGGGCAGCCAGCCCGTCGTGCACGCCTCCGTCTAAGCGCAGGCGGCGTCGGTTCGTAAGGGCGCCTCAGCTGAGCCAGGCGCTGACCTCAGCGGGAAGGCTCTGACCGGCGACCTTGGCGCGCTGCACCAGACGCCAGTAGTAGCGATAGGTGGCGCGATCGTGCAAATCGCCGGCGTGCTGAATCGGGCCCCAGTTGGCCGCGTAGGCACCCTGAAGGATCTCGCAGGCCGTCTGCACTTCCGAAAAGTCGGGAGCCATGGCCGCGACGATGGGCTCGATCTGCGTGGGATAGATCGACCACATGCGCTGAAAGCCAAACTCGCGATTGGCTCGGCGAGCGTCCTCGTAGGTCTGGTACTTGTTCTTGAGATCGAGTGTGACGTTGTGCGCGGGCACAACACCGTAGGCAAGAGCCGCCGCGCTCACTTCGGCCTTGGCGCGGTTGAGCAGGGGATGATCGAACTGCCCGGGGCTCTTCATGGCCGAGGCCGGAATGGCGCCCTGGTGCCCGGAGATAAAGTCCATGAGCCCGAAGTCCAGAACCTGCATCCAGGGCAGGGCGGCGATCTGATGGCACTCGCGCAGCGCACCGTGGGTCTCGATGAGCACATGGATGGGAATTTCGCGGCTGATCTTGGCATCCTTGGCGACGGTCTGGATGTAAGAAATCATCTCAGCGACCTGGGAGGCGGCGGTCGGCTTGGGAATCGTGATGTAGGCGATGCGCGAGCCAGCGCCGCGCACGATGATGTCGACGTCTTGCTTCCAAAGGTTGTGGCTGTAGTCGTGGATGCGCACGCCAGCCATGTTGAACTCGTTGAGCTCTGCGGACTGCATGGCCACGACCATCTCGGCGTGCTGTTTCTCTGACCCTGTGGCTGCGCCATCCTCGCAGTCCATCGTGATGTCGAAGATCGGACCGAGGGTCTTTTGCATGGCCAGTGCTTTGCCGATGAGCTTCTCGCTGCCGGCAAAGTGCTCACAGGTGGCAATGACAGGGAAAGCCTTCTCGCCGTCGAAGAGGGCGTCTTTTGGATGTTGAGCCATGGCCAGCGTTTATCACATTTGCGCTACCAGCTGAACGTTCAGTGAGCCATTCGGCGGCCAGGCTCGCCCAACGGAAATGATGCGCAACTTGCCCGTGCTGGAGCGTTGCGAGCTGCGGATCCATGGTTTATTCCTGGGCGATGGCGACACTCCGAGGCAAGACGGCGCTCGTTACTGGCGGAGGTCGCGGCATCGGCGCGGCCATCGCTCGCAAATTGGCAGCGGAAGGGGCCAGCGTGATCGTGTGCGGGCGCAATCAAGTCGCGCTCGAGGCGGTGGCTGCTGAGATGGGCGGCACCGCCATGGTTGTCGATCTTTCCGATCGCGCGTCGACCGATGCCTTCCTCACTCGCCTGGCCAGCGAGTGCCCGCCCATCGATATCCTCATCAACAACGCTGGCATTGCCCTGAGCGCGCCTCTGCACAAGTGCAGCGACGAGATGTGGGATCGCATGATGGAGATCAATGCGACCGCTGGCTTTCGTCTGATTCGCGCCCTGGTGCCGGGCATGATCACACGTCCCTACGGCCGCGTGGTCAACGTCGCTTCCAACGCCGGGGTCTCTGGCTATGGCTACACGGCCGCCTACTGCGCTTCCAAGCACGCGGTGGTTGGCTTTACGCGCGCGCTGGCCATCGATCTGGCCAAGACCTCGGTGACCATCAACGCCGTGTGTCCCGGATGGGTCGACACCGACATGGTGGCGGAAGCCGTGGAGCGCATCGCCAGCAAGACCAGTCGCAGCGACGAGGAGGCCCGCTCCAGCCTGGCCAACATGACACCTCAGGGTCGCATCATCGATCCGGCAGAGGTCGCCCATCTTGTCGCCAGCCTGTGTGCCGTTGAGGCGCGCGCCATTCACGGCCAGGCCCTGGTCATCGACGGTGGACAAGTTCTCAAATGACAGGACCAAGCAACATGAGCTCGCATCTGCAATTCCTTCAGCCGGAGGGCTTTGCGCCCGCTCGCGGCTACGCCAATGGCGCTCGCACCGAAGGGCCGCTGATTCACGTCGGCGGCCAGATTGGCTGGAACGCCCAGCAGGAGTTCGAGACCGACGACTTTGCCGAGCAGTTCGCGCAGACTCTCGACAACGTGATTGCGGTCGTCGAGTCGGGCGGTGGCAAGGTTGGAGACATCGCGTCCATGACCGTCTACGTGACCGATCTCGATGCCTACCGCGCCAGCGCCAAGGCCCTCGGAGCCATCTGGCGCGAGCGACTGGGCAAGCACTATCCGGCCATGGCGCTACTTGGCGTCGCTGGCCTGGTCGAGCCGCGCGCCAAAGTCGAGATCCAGGCCGTGGCCGTCCTGGCCAAGAGCAATGAGGAACACGCATGAGCACACCTACGCCCAAGACCTTCGCACTGAGCCTGCAAGACGGACTCGCCACCATCACCCTCGACAGGCCCGAGCGCCTCAACTCGCTGACCTTCGACATCTATCGTGAGCTGGCCGATACCTTCGCGGCCCTTGGCGAAGACAAAGACGTGCGCGCCGTCGTCATCACCGGTCGCGGGCGAGGCTTTTGCTCCGGTGGCGATCAAGACGACATCATCGCCGAGCTCTTCAAGCGCGACATGCAAGGGCTGGTCGATTTCACCCGCACGACCGGCCGCCTGATTCACAACATTCGCGCCATGCGCAGACCCGTCATCGCCGCCGTCAATGGTGTTGCGGTCGGTGCCGGCGCGGTCATCGCCATCGCATGCGACATGCGCATCTGCACCGCCAGGGCACGCTTTGGCTTCATCTTTCCGCGCGTAGGGCTGTGTGGCGCCGACATGGGCGCGACCTACCTCTTGCCCAAGATCGTCGGCCTCGGCAACGCCTCCGAGATTCTCTTCATGGGCGAGCTCATCGATGCCGAGCACGCCTTGCGCATCGGCCTGGTCAATCGCGTGGTCGACACGCCGGAAGCCTGTGTGGCGATGGCGAGCGAATGGGCTGGCAAGCTGGCCCGAGGTCCGGCCTTCGCGCATTCGATGACCAAGCAGATGCTCGAGTCGGAAGCGCAGATGAGCCTGGCCGATGCCATCGAGGCCGAGGCGCAGGTGCAAGCGATTTGCATGCAGCACAGCGACTTCCGCACGGCCCATGATGCGTTCAAAAACAAAGAGGAGCCGGTCTTTCTCGGAGCCCCCACCACGCCCCTGGCGAAAAACTCGTAGGAAGCACATGACGCCCGCGCCAACCCTCTCCGCCATCGACCTGCCGGTCTTTTTCGCTCCCCACCACGCTGCTCTGTGCGAGACGCTCAGCGCTCTGGTGCCTGCTCTGGAAGAGGCCAGCCACGGTCCCGGGGCCGCCGCCAAGGTGGCGCGCGCCATGGGGGATGAGCTCGATCTCTACCGCTGGCTCTTGCCAGAAAGCGGGGAAGCCGACGTTCGCTCCTTATGTCTGGTGCGCGAGCTGCTTGGATACGCCTCGCCTCTTGCCGATGCCATCTACGCGGTACAGGGCCTTGGCTCGTACCCCATCTTGCTTGCTGGCACCAGTGAGCAAAAGGCTGGCTTGGCCGCTCTTCGCTCCGGCGCGCGCATTGCCGGCTTTGCTCTCACCGAACCAGAGGCGGGCAGCGATGTCGCCTCCATGCAGACCCGCGCCGTCGCCGATGGCAAGGGCTATCGCCTCACCGGCCACAAGACCCTCATCTCCAACGTCGGTATTGCCCAACAGTTCGTGGTCTTCGCCAACGCTCGCCCCCAGGAGGGTCGCAAGGGCATTACGGCCTTTGTCGTGGACGCCGATGCCGAGGGACTGCAGAGCAAGACCATCGAGCTCTCCGACGACCATCCCATTGGCGAGCTGCATTTTGACAACACGCCGGCGCAGCTACTCGGGGACATTGGCCAGGGCTTTTCCCTGGCGCTCACCACTCTCGATCGCTTTCGGGTCAGCGTGGGAGCGGCCGCCGTCGGCATGGCCAGGCGCGCCTTCGTCGAGGCCGCGGCGCACACGCGATCGCGCGTGCAGTTCGGTAAGCCCCTCGCCGAGCAGCAGCTGGTGCAAGCCCATCTGGCCGACATGCTCACCGACCTGGATGCCGCTCGTTTGATGGTGCTGCGTGCCGCTCACAAGGCCGACACCGGTCAAGAGCGAGTCACTCGCGAGGCCGCCATGGCCAAGCTCTTTGCCACCGAGGCCGCCCAGCGGGTTGTCGATACTGCGGTGCAGCTCATGGGCGGGCGAGGCGTGGTCTACGGCCATCCCGTCGAGCATTTGTATCGCGCCGTGCGTCCACTGCGCATCTACGAAGGCACTTCTGAAATTCAACGTCTCATCATTGGACGAGATATCTACAAGAGCGCGAACTAGTGCCTGCTTCGCGCGCAATCAACTAGGCCCTCTCCTCAGACCTTTCCGCCTCACAGCACAGGATACGCCATGCAGACTCCAACCTTTCCCGACGACTTCAATCTGGCGGACTACTTCCTCTTCGATCGCTGCGCGGAAGGTCGTGGGCAAGCGACAGCGCTTCGCTACGGCAATCACGCGTACAGCTACGAGCAAGTCGCCGAGCGCAGTAAAGCTCTGGCATCGTATTTCGTGCAGTGCGGCGTGCGCCCCGAGGAGCGCATCTACACGGTGCTGCCCGATGCGCCGCCTTTTGCCTGGTCGCTCTTCGGCAGCTTTGCCGCTGGCGCGGTGGTGGCTATGGGCAATCCCCACGCTCCGGTTTCCGATCTGGAATACGTCATTGAGTACTCGCGCGCATCGGTGCTCATCACAACTGACCTGGCCGCGCAGGCCTTGTGCGATTACCTGAGTGGAGAAGGCGGTCGACATCTGCGCGCACTGCTCTTGGTTCCCGATGTGGCCACCGGCGAGGATGCAGAGGGACATGTGGCCCTTCCCGACTTCGGCGACGCCGGCTTCGAGGTGTTACCCCTGACCGAGGCACTCAAGATCGGTCAGCGCGCCCAGGCTTCACTGCCACAGACCAAGCGCGATGACGTGTGCATGTGGCTCTTCACCTCAGGCTCGACGGGTCGCCCCAAGGCGGCGCTGCACTGCCATCGAGATTTCGCTTTCAACACCGAGGTCTACGCCAAGAGCACCGTTGGCTATCGGGCCGAAGACATCTCGGTCTCCGTGCCCAGACTCTTTTTCGGCTACGCCACCGGCACCAATCTCTTCTTTCCTTTTGCGGTTGGCGCCAGCGTTGGACTCTTCTCGGAGCGACCCACACCTGAAGCTCTGGCCAGCGCCATCGAGATGTACAAGCCGACGGTCATCACCAACGTGCCGACCATGATGGGCAAGCTCCTCGAGCACGACGATGCTCTGCGCGCCCAGGGCAACGAGGGCCTCGATATGAGTGCCGTGCGCTTTCACCTATCCGCTGGCGAGGCATTGCCGCCTGCCCTCTATGAGCGTTTCGTCGAGCGCTTTGGCGGCGAGGTCTACGATGGCATCGGCTCGGCGGAGATGTTTCACATCTACGCCAGCAATCGCCCCGGCGACGTAAAGGGTGGGGCGCTCGGCAAAGCGGTCGCCGGCTATGAGCTGAAGATCTTGCCACGCGATGCCGAGGGCCCCGGCGCCGATCCGGTAGCAGACGGTGAAATCGGCGTGCTTTGGGTGCGCGGCGACAGCGTGGCCATGGGCTATTTTCAGGATCGCGATCGCTCCTGGCAGACCTTTCACGGCCATTGGTGCCGCACCGGAGATCTCTTCAAGAAGGACGCCGAGGGCTATCTGTGGTTTGCGGGCCGCGACGACGACTTGTTCAAGGTCAGCGGTGTGTGGGTCTCTCCCCTGGAGGTCGAGACCTGTTTGATGAACCACAAGAGCGTGTCGCTGGCGGCAGTCATCAAGGTCGAAGACGAAGGTCTCAACAAGCCCAAGGCCTTCGTCGTGCTGCGTGCCAATGCCCAAAGCGCTGCGAGCCCCGAACTGGTCAAGGAGCTGCAGGAGCACTGCAAGAACACGCTCAGCAAACACAAGTATCCGCGACACATCGAGTTTCTGAGTGAGCTACCCAAAAACGATCGCGGCAAGGTCGACAAGAAGGCCCTGGCGAAGAGGTCCTGAGCATGCCGCATACACGCAAGTACTTCATTGAGAACA
>JAHEAK010000902.1 GCA_024642805.1 Kofleriaceae bacterium
CTCGAGTCTCAGACCAGGGTGATCAAGAAGCACGCTCGCACAGTACGCGAAGCGGCCGTTCTGACGAACAGCACGAAGAGCGCCAGGAGAGCGCATCGCCGAGCGTTCGCTGGGGCGATGACAGCGACGCGGAAACCAAGGACATCGCCGCCCTGCCCGCGAATCTTCCCGCCAACCCCGCGGCAAGCGATTGGGACCCGGTGAGCGCTGATCTGCTGAGCGGCACCGGTTATCGAGACGACCTGGGCGGGCGCATTTGCAACGTCATCGGCGTGCGCTTCGTGACCGCCGGCAGACTCTATCTCTATGACGGTGGCGAAGGCAGCTACGAGCGTGGTGATCAGGTGGTCGTCGAGGCCGAGCGCGGCGAGCGCATCGGCACCGTCGGCGCGCAGAGTTCACGCCAGCCACCGGCGCGCAGCCTCAAGCGCGTGTTGCGTCGAGCTTTACCCGATGAGCTTGCCAAGGCCAGCGGCGTGTCACAGAGCGAGCACCTGCAAAAGGCCAAGCAGCTAGCCAAAGAAATGGGCCTTGGCATCAAGGTCTTCCGCGCCAGCCTCGAGGGCGAGCGCCTGGCCGTCTACTACTCCTGCGACGACAAGACCGACGTGCGGCGCCTGACACGCGCACTCTCCGACTCCCTGCCCTACTCGGTCGATTTGCGCCACCACGGCGTGCGCGACGAAGCCAAGCTCGTCGGTGGCATTGGCTCCTGCGGCCTCGAGCTGTGCTGTACGACCTGGCTGCCTGCCTTCGTGCCCGTCTCGATCAAAAACGCCAAGGATCAGGGCCTGGTCCTCAACCCGACCAAAGTCAGCGGTCAATGTGGTCGTCTTAAGTGCTGCCTGGTCTACGAGCAGGCGCAGTACGCCGAGATGCGCAAGGGCCTTCCCAAGCTTGGCAAGCGGGTCATCACCAACGACGGCCTCGAGGGCCGAGTCATCGAGGTCGACGTCTTGCACCAGCGCATTCGGGTGAGCATTGGCCGCGGTGAGTCCAAGCTCTACGGGCGTGGCGAGGTCGAGCCGATGTTTGCCGCGCAGCCACAGGCGGGCGGAGAATCCCGCAAGGGCTCGCCGCGCAGCTCCTCCCATCAAGATTCCCAAAGGGCTTCCGAAGAGGAGCCGACAGTGACCGAAGACGAGAAGGATGATTAGCCATGTCAAAAAGTGAAAATCGCAATGCAGGCCGTGTCGCTCTCAGCGCACCCATGATCGTCGAGTCGATTGGGCAGCCCGACATCAAGCTGCACGACAACTTGGCCAAGGTCTACAGCCGGGTCACCCCCTCGGCGGCGGCCGGTGAAAAGTTTCCCGCGACCTTGCGCGACCTCAGCACCAATGGCGCCTTTGTGGCCGGTGAAGCCCTGCCGCTTCTCTCGCGCGTGGCTTTCTCGTTCGAGCTCGATGGCTTTGGTCGCGTCGAAGCCATCGGCTGGACCTTGTGGCGACGCTCCGAGGCCTGCAGCGTGCCGCACGGCAGCTCGGAAGTAACGCTCCCAGCCGGCTTCGGCATCCTCTTCGAGGCCATCCCCCTCGATGCACGCCTGGCCATTCACCGCCTGGTACAGCGACAGGCCACCGCCTCGTAGAGCTCCCGTGGCCGACGTGAAACAGGACAGCAAACCCTACCGCTTTCGCCCTCGCTTCCTGGGCGTGGCCTTCTTGAGCCTATCGATCGGAGTTATTCTGATCGCCTGTTCCTTCACGCTCACCCCCGACCGCATGAGCAGCGTCTTTGCCTTCGCAACTGGTGCCGCCGGCCTCTTCTTTGGATTTGCCTATCTGCGCTCGCCGGTGTGGAGGCTTGCGGTGGACGTTCGCGAGGAAGACCTCGTGGTCTGGAACGGCTTGGAAGAGCGCCTGCGCCTGCCCTGGTCCGAGATCAAACAAGTCGTCGTCGACCCTGATCACAAGACCTGCTACGTGGATGGCGGCAAGCCTGAGCTGAGCCTCCTTGTGCCCGGGCCGGGGGCAGCGGCCAGCTACGACATCAAAGACAAAGATCGTCTCATCTCCGAGATCCTCGCTCGCGTGCCCGCCGAGCTGGTCCAC
>JAHEAK010000244.1 GCA_024642805.1 Kofleriaceae bacterium
GTCAGCAAAGTGGCGAGAGCGAGTGCGGGCAGGAGCTTGGTCATGTGAGGCGAAGAAGCAATTCGGGGCTTCTGGTCGAATGAAGCGTGTAGGCCTACGTCGTCATTCAGAGTCCCAGCTTTCGCGGTGCGAGTCAACGACCGTAAATGATCGCGCTGCAGGCGGCGGCCAGCTACAATGATCACTTTGCTTATGAGAGTTGCGAAAACGATTCCTAACCACGCCTGTGAACTCGTGACCCTTCTGCTTTTGGGGAGCTTTGCGTGTGGTGGCGAGAGCGCGCCGGGTGTTGACGCTGGCAGCGAGGCCGACGCCGGGGTCGACGCTGGCGTGGCGCAAGCCACTGTCTGTCAGAGCGTGGCAGGAACGCGCTTGACTCGTGATGTCATCGAGCTTCGACCTGGCGTGCGCCAGGAGCTGAGCATCTTCGACACGCAGAACGAGGGGCTATGCAACTTCCTCGGTGAAGAAGACGGAAGTTTCACCTGCTATCCAGCTGATGCCGGCGGAGCACTCTTCTTTCAGGATCCGACCTGCACAGCGGCCATCGTCGGCTTTGCCACTGGCCAGCCGCCAAGCGCATTTCAACGCACGGACCGAAGCTCGCCAGACGGCTGCACGACCACTCGCGAGTTCCGCAAGATTGGTGCTGCATCGGCAGTGGCCGGCGGCCAGGCCATCTTTGCCCTCGACGCCAACGGCGCCTGCTCAGCGCTCTTGGCTCCTGCCCTCGACTACTATTTGGGAGGCCCCATCCTGGCACCCACGGCCTTCGTGACTGCCCAGGCCGAGCTCGTCTCACCGACGAGCCGCCTCTCTGGACAGGTGCTTGTGGGTAATGATGGCTCGAGCATGTGCGCCTCGCCGACCGTGGCCCTCGACTCAACCCTGGACACGGCTTGCCAGATTCGATTGGCAGGCGATCAGGAAACCCGCTGCGTGCCCGCGTCCTCGGCCAAGACAGGTTTCTTTAGCGATGCGGCTTGCACCATCAGCACCGAAGCGGTCGTGGTCAGTAGCTGCCAACTGGAGGCGCCCAGCTACGCTCGCCAGAACGAGAGCGTTGCGTGTGGAGCGGTCGCGCGGCACATCCTCAGCGTCGATAGCACGGCCAGCATTCAGCGCTTTGAGCTCGTGGCCGCGACCTGCGTCAACACCAGCACCCCGGCAGAGAATTATTTTCCCGTTGGCCCGGAGGTCGACGCCAGTGAGTTTGCGCTGGTTGGCTCGGAGCTCGAAGAGAGCGGCGGCGCTCGCTTGCAACGTCAGCTCTTCACCAGCGATGGCTTTGTGAGCTTTGCGGGAAGCTGGTTTGATTCCAGCCTTCAGTTGCCTTGCAGCTTTGGCGCGGCGGCTGACGGCAGCACACGGTGTTTGCCCGTCACGATGACTCCACGTGGCTTCTTTTCCGATGGCCTGTGCAGCGCACCCATTTCGTTGGCCTTGGTCGATGAGTGCCAGGCACCCATCGGTTATTTTGCTGCCCCAGGCGTGCTCGGTACCCGCATGCTTGCGGCCACTGAGCACCTGGACCCCGTCTTCGATTTGGTGGCAGGTGTCTGCACCGTGCAGACGGGTAGCTTCTACGCGCCCTCCTTTGAGGTGGCGCCCTCGAGCTTCGAGCCCGGCGAGACGACGCGTCTGTAGCAGCGCTGGCCCTGCTCGGATCGGCCCCCAGGCCCAGGGGCTGGGGTCTGCAGTCGGCCGGAAGGGGCGCAACGAAGTAGAACTATTGGGAAGTCGAGTTGGCCCGGCACTTGAAGTCAGTGCTCCTGTTTTCGCTCCATGACCACCCCCATCCACAATCAAGTCGCCTCCGATGGCGAGAGCGGTGTCGAGATCGACTTGGACTCGCACATCGAGCCAGGCGACGGCACCCGCTCGGTGCTCGATACCGTACTGGAGCTCTTTGACGAGCCCTCTGTTCAACAGTCGGGCATCGTGCATCCCGAGCTGCCCACATTTGCAGAGCAGAGTTACACCGACCATCAGGTCGACCTGGCGCCGGCCAACAAGGACTTGCTCGAACGCGAGCGCTCGCTGCGCGCCGCGGGTGATTGGACGGCCCTTGCACAGCTCTTGATTGAGCGTGCGGAGCTCACGCGTGGCGAGCGAGACGCCGCGCGCCTTCTGATGGAGGCCGCCGAGATCTACGAGCAGTACATGAGCAACGTTGCCGCCGCTCAAGCGATCGCTGTCAAAGCGCTCGAAGTGGACGCGAGCAACATGGACGCCGTTGCCGCCATCGAGAGGTTTGCACAACGCAGCGGCGAGTGGCTCGAGCTCTTGGTGGGTCTGCGTCGCGCAGCCGAGACACTGCAGAGCAACGAACCAATTCTTGCCGGCGAACTGTGGATTCGTCTGGCTTGTGCCTACGGCCTGGCCCGGAACGATGTCCCGAGGGCTTTCTCGACGCTCGCGGAAGTACGCGCTGGCGAGCCAAGCCGCGTGCTGGTCTATCTCGACGCCCTCGAGCCGCTCATTCAGCACACCCACGATCTCGATGTCATGTTGGCCGTCAGTCATCGTATCGGTGACGAGGCCCGCAGTGCTCGTCTACTCTCCCGCGCGATTGCCATGTCGCAGTCGGTTGTCGAGCGAGCCAACTATCACCACCTGATTGCACTCATCGAGCGCAATCGCAATGAGGGAGCCGCTGCCGAGTGGCACTGGCAAGAGGCTCTACGTCTGGACCCAAAGCGTCAGGACGTGCGAGAGGCACTTGGTGCCCTCTACCAAAAACAGGGCGACTTTCGCAAAGCTGTCGCTTTGCTAGAAGAGGCTCGAGTCGTCTCGATGGATGCACAGGCGCGCGTCAACTACGCCGTGCAGGCCGCTCAGATCTACAAAGAGCAGTTTGGTGAGAACACCCGCGCCATCGATTTGTGCGCGGCTGCGCTCGAAGTGCAGCCAGGGCATCGACAGGCGTCCATGCCCGTGGTGCAGCGCTACTATGAGCAAGGCCGCTGGGCTGAGCTGGAGCCCGTACTGGACTCGCTTCTTGCCGGCGGCCCTGAGCAGGTTGGCTCGCAAGCCGAAGAGCTCGAGCTGCTCATGATGGCTGCCGAGTGTGCCTTCGAGCTTGCTCATCACGACAAGGCTCACCGCTACTACTCGAAGTGTCTGAGTCTTTCTCCACGCGAGCTGGAAGCTGCGCTTGGCTGTGCTCGCGCAAGCCTGGCCATGGGGGATGCCGCTGACGCGATCGCTCACGCCAACCTAGCCACTGACCTGCACGAAATGCTCGGGCACTCGGCTACTCGCATTGCCGATACCCTCTTTATCTCGGCCGACGCCAATCGAGTATTGGGCAAGAACGCGCGTGCCATCGAGCTGTACCAGTTCTGTGTTCAGAACGGGCACGCCGGTGCCATGTCCTCGCTGGCGGAGATCTACAGTCAACAGGGCGATCATCGCAAAGCCGTCGACATGCGCACGCGCTATGCCGAGGGCTTGCCGAGTGCGGAACGCGTGCAGGTGCTGTGCGAGATTGCTGACACGCTGGCCGATGAGATCGGTGATCTAGCGGCGGGCATCGCCGTCTGTGTGCAAGCGCTGACCATGGAAGAGTCGTGTCGCGGTGCTCTGCACAGACTCTCGCTTCTGTACAGCAAGAGCGGTCAGTGGCGAGCTGCTATCAAGACCATTCTGAAGATGGCGGATCTCGAGACGGGCGCGGTGCGGCGCGCGCGCTACCTGCAAGCGGCCGCCATGATCGCCTCCCAAGACGGCCAACGGGTCGAGGCCGTGGCTCTGTTCAACAAGACCATCGACAGTTACTTCGCCGACAGCATCCTGAGCGCACAAGATGAGATTCGCGCGATTTGCTTTGAGAACTTTCGCCGCGTTCTGGAGTTGCTCACCGCGGCCAAAGACTGGCGTTCCGTCGAGCAGAACTATCGCATGATGATCTGCCGTCTCGAGCCTGGCGATCCCGAAGTGGGTGGCCTGTGGATGGAGCTTGGGCACGTGTATCGCGACAAGCTCGGCGAAGACGATGCCGCCATGGATTCCTTTGAGGTCGCCTGTTCGCTCGATGCCGATAGGATGACCAACCATCGCATTCTGGTCGATCTCTATGAGGGGGCCGGCGCTGACAAACTTGAGAAGGCCATCGCGCGCAGGAGATTGTTGCTCGAGAAAGAGCCGCGCAACCCTGAGCACTACAAGGCGCTTCGGTCGCTCTTTGTGCGCACCAGGCAGATGGACCGGGTCTTCTGTGTCTGTCGAGCACTCGAGTTCATGGAAGCAGCCGACGATCGGGAGCGGGCTTTCTACCGTCGCAACATGTCCGCCAATTTGTCCTGGCCTGTGCGCCCTATGAATTCCGAGATGCGCTCGCGCTTTCGCGATTCCCAGGTCGATCCTCTGGTCTCGCGTATTTTTGGATTGGTTGCCGAAATCGTCGCTCAGGAAGCCGCGGTGAGTCCTGCGCAAGCGCAACTCAACGAAACCCAAGATCCGCAGTTCGATCATCTGCGCCAGCTCTTTTCGGCGACCTCCTTTGCGCTGGGCATGCCGACCTTCGACTGCTTCGTTCAGCCCGAGCAGGCCCACGAGATTCGATTGGTGAACTTGCGCAGGGGGGCGGCTCTCGAGCCAACCTTCGTGCTCGGGCGAGGTCTCTTCGCCGGTCGCCCCATCAATCACATCGTCCACGGTCTGGCTCGCCATCTCTTCTTTGGTCGCCGTTCCTATTACCTGCGCCTTCTGCTCCGGGAGCCCGCCGATCTGGCCGCCGCCTTCTACGCTGGCGTCACCTTGGTGCGCCCTGATGTCGCGCCTCCTGCGGGCGTTGGCGCGCGCATGGCTGCCTATCGCAGTGCTCTTGGCAAGCGCCTGCACCCAACCTGGGCACACAAGCTTCATGAAGCGGTACATACCTTCTTGCAGCAAAACTCGGGTCCGCTGGACTTGTACCGCTGGCTGGATGGCGTGGATGCAACCGCGCGCCACGCGGGCCTCTTGCTGTGCGGCGATCTGGGCGCGGCTTCGGAGGCGTTGTCTGCCGAGCCAACGATGCAGGGCGCGCGCAAGTCGCAGTTTCTCGACAGGCTTCTCCTCGATTCCGTGTCGGAGGCGCACATGAGTTTGCGCGAGGACCTCGGCCTGGTCATCGTCGAAGCGTGAGCGCGCTCGTCTCGCAGTAACACGAGCAACGGAGCAGCTGAGCGCACAAGGGATCGAGCTCAGGGCTCGAGAGCTTGATCGGACAAGGGGTAGCGTTGCCAATCCGAGAAGTCGAAGTGCCACCACTCGGTATCGATGCCTGTGAACCCATGGGCAAGCATGAGCTGTTCGAGAAGCTCCGCATTGGCCCGCGCTTGTGCAGGAACACCCGCTGCTTGCCGATGCGCTCGCTCCGAGAAATCATCGTGGTCGGTGGGCATCTGGACCGGTCGTCCCTGGCTATCGAGGAGACTCACATCCACGGCGGCTCCGCGATTGTGCTTGGATCCTTGCGCAGGAAGCCCAGCTTTGCGGATTGGCTGGGCGACATAGCGAGCGTCGGGTCGCAGCTTCCAGAAGCGCTCTTGCACCGAGAAAGGCCGGTAGCAGTCCCAGATCAATAACTGTCTGGCGTGTGCTCGTAGATCCTCCTGCACCTGTACCAGAGCGTCGGCCACGGGCTTGCGGACCAGGCACTTGGCAACCGGGTACACCACCTGCTTGACGAAGTTGTTGGTGCCCGCGTAGCGCATGTCGAGCCGCAAGCCAGGAGCTAGAGCACCGAGGTCGACAAGCACGTCATCGCTGCTCGCAAGGACCGGCGGCGAGGCGTGGGGGTTGGAACTTTGGTCGAGCGCGCCAGGGGCTGGGCTCGCATCGGGTGACGCGTCGGCATGTTGCGCTGGTGGCGTGGTCTGGGCGAGAGCATTGTCGGGCGTCGTGCTGGACTCGCTTGGCCGCGTTGCCGAGCCTGCGCTGCAGGACAGGAGCAGACAGAGGAGCAGGGGGCCCAGAGCGGCCCTGCTAAAAGCGGAGCGAGGCACCGAGGCCAAGGCTATGGCTCGAGATCGTCGGAACGATGATGGCCGTCGTTGGCCTTGGTGTCTTCTCCGAGTCGCTGGAACGGCTGTACATCCAATACGCGGCCGCTCCGAACAGGCCTGCGCCCACGAAGGAGATGTTGGCGTACAGTGCCCGCGATTCGGCTTTGTCTTCGAGTTTCTTTGCGACCGAGAACTCGGTCCCGTCTTCGAGTTTGCCGACGTCCGCAGCGAAGTCTTCCGCTGTCTTGCCAAGGTACAGGCCGCCCAGCAGGGATGCTCCTGCAAAGCCGGCATAGATCTGCCAGTGTTCGTAGATGGCCTTTTTCGAGCCTCCTGTGCCCGTCTTTTCGGAAGTCTTCTCAGAGACCACGTCCGTGGATGCGGCGTCGCTGGTTTGCTTCCACGCGACCTCTACTGGCGCTGTGAGCCGGTTGCCATGCGGATCCAGCGCGGTCACCTTGAGCTTGTCGGCACCCCCGGGCACCACGATTTCGATCGTGCTTCGGCCTGTACCGCGCAGGGTTTTGGGCTTGCCCTTGCCCTTGGCGAGGTAGCTGAGCGATGCGCCGCCAACCAGGTTCGCTGGATCCGAAGCCACTGTCACCACGAGGAGCCCATCCTCAAGCTGCTCGAAGTCCAGAGCAATGGGCTTGGCACCCGTGAGCCGGGCACCCGCACTCGCAAAGGGTTCGCTCAGTTTCGGCGAAACGCCTGCCGGCAGCTCGATCGTAGCGTCGATGCTGAGCGCGTTGAGGAAGGCGGCCTCCGCGTCGGAGTCATTGCCGAGGGAGGCTTCGATCTGGCCGAGCACCATGTACAGGCGGGCAAGATCCTTTGGGCCGTTCTTGCCCTTGTCGAGGGCGGCCGTGGCAACCGCTTTGGCTTCGTCAAAGCGCAGCTCCGCCAGATGCGACTCCGCTGTCGGAATGGCGTCGTCGGCGAAGGCATGACCTGTGAAGCAAAGACAGGCAAGGAGCGAGAGTGCGAGGGAGCGAGTTGTTGCTGACTTCATGATGGGCGTCGAACTAGAAGCTAACGTTCTTGCGGAAGACTTCGGCACTCTGAATTTTGATGCTCATGGAGCTGCTCTTGTTGTCGGCGGAGTTGACGAGCTTGAGTTTGTGTTTGCCAGGCTTAAGTTGCAGCTTGACGATGGGAGTGATGCCGACCTTCTTCCCATCCACGAAGACGGTCGCGTAGGGGGTGGCGTTGATGGTCAGGAAACCTGGCTCGCCGCGCGTGCTCTGGTTGTCGGCGGAGGTGTTGCGCTTGTCATCCGAGTTGCGTCGCTTGTCGGAGCTGTCGCGCTGCACGCTCTGCTTGGCCTTGTCGGCCCGCTCCTTGTCGGCACGCTCCTTGTCGGCCCGCTCCTTGTCGGCCCGCTCCTTGTCGGCCCGCTCCTTGTCGGCCTGCTC
>JAHEAK010000903.1 GCA_024642805.1 Kofleriaceae bacterium
TCCAATATGCACGCATCACGAAAGGCGCGGCGCTGGTTCGGAGCAAGCTCGCTTGAGTTCGCAGCATCTGCCCTCGAAAATCTCGCTTGTCACGCACCAACACCTACACGTATATTGGTAACAATGACACGAGCGCCCGCCCCCCTGCTCGCCCGCCTTTTGCCACTCTTGCCCCTCCTGCTCCCCCTGCAGCTTGCTTGTAACGCATCGTTTTCTGGCTCTCCAGACCCGTCAAGGGATCCGGACTTCGTCGATGCCGGACAAGAGCAGCCAAATGTCGATGACATTTCCCAGAGCCTGGAGTCGATCCGAAGCGGCTCCAACTTGCCGGCACTGACCGCCTCGGTGTGGCGAGGTAGGACCTTGCTCGCCCACGGCGTCGCCGGTGTGCGCAAGCAGGGAGAGACAACGCCAGCCACGCTCAACGATCGCTGGCACCTTGGTTCCGACACCAAGGCCATGACGGCAACTCTCGTCGGCATCTACGTCGATCGCGGTCGCCTGCACTTTGAGGACACCCTCGCCGATCTTCTTCCTGGCCTAACCATCGCGCCAGGGTATCGAGGTGTCACGATCGAAGAGCTACTGCAGCACCGCGGTGGTGCCCCCGGTGAGGTACCTGAAGACATCTTGAACCAGATGTGGAATGACGGAGGCGACGCAGGCGCCCGCGAGCGCGCCATCCGTGCCCTCGTGGCTAGAGCCCCCGAACAAAGCGTGGGCAGCTTCGTGTACTCCAATGCTGGCTACATGATCGCGGGGGCCGCTCTCGAACATCTGACCGGAGCGAGCTGGGAGGAGCTGATGCGTCAGGATCTCTTCGAGCCGCTCGGCATGTCCAGCTGCGCTTTTGGAGCACCTGGCTCGCCCTCGCAGGTCGATCAGCCCTGGGGACATGAGGTAAATGGCGCGGGCGCGCTCGTTCCCATGACGCCAGGCCTTGCCGCTGACAACCCACCCTCGATGGGACCGGCTGGCACCGTGCACTGCAGCGTGGACGATTGGGCGAAGTTCTTCCACGTGCATCTCGCTGGTGCTCGCCACGAGTCCAATGGCCTTCTCAGCGACGCAACCATCACCCGTCTTCAGACGCCGCCCGCGGGTGGCGACTACGCAGCCGGCTGGATTGTATCGGAGCGTGACTGGGCGGGCGGCCTCACTCTTACGCATACCGGCAGCAACACGCTATGGATGGCTACGGTTTGGCTTGCCCCCGCCAAGAACCTGAGCCTTGCTGCCATCAGCAACCGCGGTGACGACATCGCCGCCGATGCGGTCGATGCCAGCTTTGGGCCGCTCATCGATAGTTACGGCCAGTAGGCGATCTTTCGTGAAGGGTGCGCGGCAGCAGTTGGCCTGCTGACAGGCTCGCGCGGGCCACGCGCGCTATGCTCAGGGGCCCTCAACAAGGAGAGAGCATTGTCTGTGAAGATTATTGGCGCGGGATTTGGACGGACGGGGACCGATTCGATGCGCGAGGCCCTCACGATCTTGGGCTTCGGTCCTTGCCACCACATGATCGAAGTGATGGCCCATCCGCCCGAGCAAGCATTGTGGCGAGCGCTGGCCCAGGGCGCCGAGCCCGATTGGGACCAGCTCTTGGCCGGCTACAACTCGTGTGTGGATTGGCCCTCGTCATTCTATTGGCGCGAGCTCATGCAGGTGTATCCGCAGGCGCGAGTGCTCTTAACCTATCGCTCCGCGGAGAGTTGGTGGACCAGCTTCGAGAGCACGATTCTCGCGACCTTGCGTCGGAGCACGGATCCGCAATCCCTCGGCCTCAGCCTGATCGCTAAGCAAGTGTTTGGCGGAAGGCCGGAAGATCGCGAGCATGCCATCGCCATCTACGAGGCCAATGTGGCCGAGGTACGAGCGAGCGTTCCCGCCGAGCGCCTGGTGGTGCACAACCTTGGTGAGGGTTGGGAGACGCTTTGCGCGCAGCTCGGGGTTCCGGTGCCGGAACAGCCCTATCCCAGGCGCAACAGCACCGCCGAGTTCAGAGAAAAAGTCTTATCCCGCTAGAGGGACGTCGAGTCGCGCACGTTGCTCGAC
>JAHEAK010000245.1 GCA_024642805.1 Kofleriaceae bacterium
CCGGGCGCTATACGGGCCCACTTCAAGCCAGCGCTCAAGCGGCAGGGAACTCTATCTCCACAGCGAGGGGCAACGCTCCGGTGTGGGCACGTCGACCAATTCACCGCACACGATAGCGGGGGAGACTTGCGCCCCCTGTGAGTTGAGCCGCCGGGACCTAGACGCTACTATTTCAGCAAGCCGCGACGGGCCCCTGTCGATGTTTTCCTGTCCTCATTGCAACGCGGATCGTAGTCGGGTCCTGCCGGTGGATGCGTGTCCGCAGTGCGGGGCTATGCTGCAGGATCCGAAGAGCGGATCCGTCGCCGACGAGGCCGAGGCCATCGGCGAGATGCCGACGGTGGCTGCGGACGCAAAGGCAGAGTCGGCAGGCACCAAGGCCAAGGGCCAAGCGATACCAGCACGGGCGGTCTCGGTGGACGATAGCTTCGATCCCGAAGCCACCATCGCCGAGCCGAGCCAGACGAGCCAGGATGCACTCGCGAAAATCTTTCCGACCAGCATCGGAACCCTGCCGCCACGAGCGAAGGCAGCTGGCAAGTCGGAGGCTGGCAAGGGGCCTGCGCGCAGCACGGTTCCCGATCTGCCTGGGCCTGGTGCCACAGCCGCCGACGAAGACGAGGACAACGTAGCCACGACCACCGCGCCGCCTGTGTCTGCGGGGCCGCCGAGCGGCGCAGCTGCCTCCGCCAAGCTGGGCGCGCCAGCCTTCCCGACCAGCAAACCCGTTCCCACACCTCCGTCGGCGCGCACTGGCAAACCGAGCGTGCCGCCTCCCACGCCGGCGGCTGCCAAGGCGCGTGCGGGATCGCCCAAAGCTGCGGCCGTGCCGAGCACGACGACGCCTGCGCCCGCTCAAGCGCCGCCCCCTGGCGAGCTCGATGCCGATGGTGACGAGGCGGCCACTCTCGCTCGTGATCCCGCGCCCGCAAACACACCGACAAACGCGCCCGGCAACGCTGGGGGCAACGCTGGGGCGGCTCGCCCCTCGCTGCCCGCTACTGGAAAGAGTGCCGCGACCCTCGCACCGCCACCTGCGCCCCTCGCAAGCGCGCCAGCCAAAGCAGCATCGACAGCGCCAGGCCAGACACCGTCCGCGGCGGCCGCCGTCTCCGCTCTAAAGGCGCAGGCGCCCCTAATTGCTCGTGCTGCGGACGCTGCTGCAGAGACATCCGACGAGGAGTTCACCGACGTTGAAGCCTCCGTCCCAGCGCGGCCGCCCGTCGGTCCGCTGCCAGCCCTGGTCGTGAACAAGGCTGGCGCGAGCGGCGCACCCGCGTCGCCGACGCAAGAGGCCGCAGCCGGCACATCTACTACTTCTTCTAAGACCGCAACACGGCCAGCAGCGAGCGCGGACTACGCAGCTGGGCCCGCAGGTTTTCTGCCCACCTTTACGCCCTCGCCCTTCGAGGGCGCTGGCCCAGGCGCTGGCCCAGGCGCTGGCCCAGGCGCTGGCCCAGGCGATGCAGAAGAGCCCTCGGCTGCGCATTTCGGGGCGGACTCTGGCGTGTTCACCAAGACCATCCAGGGCGATCACACGGCGGTGCCAGCCAAGGCGCCTGCGCCCGCGGCGAGTGGTCCTGCCTTTGGGCGAGCCGAATCACCGGATGTCTACACGCGCACGGTCGCAGATGCGGAAGCGCTCGCGCCCGTTGACACAAGCGGACCAGGCTTGCCACGAGCCGTGACGCCAAGCGGTCACACTCGGCCTTCCGAGATGTTGCCGCGGCCACCAGCGTCGGCGGTGGTGCCGCCACCGGGTTCGCAAACACCTGCGGCCAAGGCCGGCGCTATGCCTTCGATCGCCGTCATGCCTTCTGCCTACGCTCTACCGGGACAGTCGACACCGCCGCCGGCAGGTGCGTCTGGCTATCCATCGGGCGCGGCTCCCGCAAATCCCTACGGGCCGCAGGGCTACCCCTCGACCCCCGCGCCTCAGAATAATTATGGTCAGCAGGGCTACCCCTCGACGCCCCCGACTCAGAATAGTTATGATCCGCAGGGCTACGGCCAGGGCTACCCGGGCGGTGATGGCCAACGTGCCTACGGGCAGCAGGGCTATCCGAGCACGCCGCCACCCGCCACAGGCTATCGACCCACACCGCCTCCCGGGTCCTATGGCCCGCCTCCGGAGATGAGTGATGGTTCCTCGTATCCGATGGCGGCACTCGACGCTCTCGACGATGACAACCGCGCAGGTCACAGCCCCAACCAAGTGTGGCGACAGGCCCATCCCTCCGCGACGCGTTGGGCCAACAAGCGCACGGGCCGTCCCGCCATCACGCCCCGTCCAGGTGTGATCGCACTCGGATTGATGTTGGCCGGTCTTGGCGCCTACCTCTTGCTGATCTTCTTGCCGGCCAAGGCTCCTCTGGATGCGGCCGCCCGGCAGCTGCTTGAGGCCCAGGCAGGGGTCGACGAACACGCGTGGCGTTTCACGGCCAAGCTCATGACGGTGGCCACTCTCAACGCCGGTCTCTTTGCCCTGCTGGGCATCGTCGTGGTCTTGCAAGGTGCCTTTCATCGCCAGCGGCCCGCGCAGCGCAAGAAGATGAGCAAGACCTCGCTTCTTCTCTTTTGTTGCTTCGGTTTGCTCGCGCTCTGTTTTGCGGCCCTCTTGCTCTCCGCCTCGATGCGCTGACCCGGCATTCGCGCCCGGACGCTCTGGACGTCTCGGACCGGACGCTCGGACCGGACGCCTCGCACCGGACGCCTCGCACCCGGACACCTCGACCGGACGCCTCGGACCGGTCACCTCGGACCGGACGCCTCGGACCGGACGCGAGAAAGCCAGACTCTACGGTGAATTATGCTCACAGGGTGTCAACGGATAGACCAGCCGCCACCAGAGGTGTCGGTGTCTCCACCACCCTCGACCCCAGCGGATCAAAGGCGCTACGCAATCTCAGGTGCTTGGCTGTCTCCAGCGCCAGGCCCACCGGTTGCAATCCAGTTGGACACCTGCCACTCCCCAGCAGGTCAGCCTCCGGAGTTTCGAGATGAGCAAAATGGAATTTTCAGCCCAAGACCTGGCGTTCTTCGAAGAGGGCGACACGCTTGCCGACAGCCACCCGCCCGTCGAAGACTTCAGCGACCTGGACGACACGGTCGAGACTCCGAGCGGTTGGGTCACGCGCGCTCTCGCGGTTCTTTCCCTGGTGTCCGCACGCTAACCAACTTTCCGCGGTATAGGTGGGCATGACGAGCCCGCTCCTTCGCCGCATCGCCACCGCAGACGCCGGGCCTGGCCTGCGCTCGCTCGCGTTGCTGGGACTTGCTACCGGTGCCTGGCTTGGTTGTAAGCCAAGCCAAGAGGCGCAACCCGAGAAGGGGCCCGCCCTCGACACGCCGATCGCTCGCGATCTCGACCGCATCTGCAATGCGGAAGAACAGTCGGGGGCTCTGAACATGCCGCCCGGCGATCGCGCCATGCACGTCGGCATCTGGCTGGCCACCAACCTAGAGAGTCAGGAGGCCCGCGATCTATCCGCGGAGCTCTCGCCCATGCCGGCACCCAAACGCGGGGCTCGTCTAAAGGAAGTGCTGGCCGCGCACGATTTCAAGAAGTGCGAAATCTTGTACGCCTGGGGCCAGCCCTAGCCGCGTCGCCAGAGGGCAGGCCAAGCCGCGTCGCCAGAGGCCAAGCCGCATCGCGAGAGCCAGGCCCTGTGCAGGGCCGGGCCTTCGCTTGCAAGCACTACTCGACTTTGAGGCCGGGTAGCTCGCTCAGGTCGGGCACCAAGATGATCTCGATGCGGCGATTTTGTGCTCGACCTTCCTCGCTATCATTGTCGGCGACTGGCGAAAACTCACCGTAACCGGCGGCGGCTACACTTCCGGAAGAGAAGCCGGCTTCGTCAGTCATATACAGCACCACGCTCACGGCGCGGGCCGTCGACAGCGCCCAGTTGTTGGCGAACTTGCGACTCTTGACCGGGATGTTGTCGGTGTGACCCGCGATCAAGAAGCGGCGATCTTTGAAGTCGTTGAGGACGTCGAGAATCTCTTGCAGAGCGGCTTTACCACCACTGCTGAGGCTGGCCTGGCCCGAGTCAAAGAGCACGCCGGAGGGCAGCTCGAGGACCATCTGTCCCTGGCGAAAGGTCACTTTCAGCTTGCCGGTGTCGACCAGGCTGCGGAACTTCTCGGTGAGCTCGCGAAAGGCGGCCAGTCGTTTGTCGGCGGCCTCGCGTTGCTTGCGCAGCTCCAAGAGCTCAGCCTCGGTGGCTTGCATGTCTGCGGCAAGCTTGGCGGCCCGTGCGGAGGCTTCCGCTTCCGCGCTCGAGAGGTTGGCCTTGTCGGCGCGCAGGGCGTCGCGATCGTTGAGCAGGGCATCGCGCTCGCCACGAGTGGTCTCGAGCTCCGACTGGGTGGCGGTGAGTTCGTTGAGGACCTTCTGGTGGGTCGCCTTCTTGACGCCGCAGCCGAGGCCAAAGACAGCGCTGACCATCAGAATAGATATGAGAGTTCTTTTGTTTTGCATTGGGATCTCCTGGGCCAAGACTAACTGCTAAGCGCTGCGCGTGCGGGCGAGCGCGGAAAGAGAAATGATCTCGCCGATCCAGGCCTACTTATTTAAGTGACCGACTTGATTGCCGTTCTTTTGGACAAGCATGTGGTCTGCAGTAAGATGGGGTGCTCCATGTAGGTAACGGGGATAACTTGGCGACACTACGAACACCAGCACGAACACGAGCCAGCAAAGGCAAGGGCAATCGCAAGCGCAAGCCCGAGAAGCTCAAGCCCGAGAAGGTCAAGCCCGAGCGCAAGGCGCGCGTCAAAGCGCCCGCCGAGCCCAAGCCTTCTAAACAGAACTCCGCTTCGAAGGGGCCAAGCCTCGGTCGACGCCTGGTCGCCCTTGGCGGCAATCGCAGCGGCGACGTCGGTGGCGTGCTTGCCCTGGGCACATCCGTCTTCCTGCTCTTCAGTTTGATCTCGCTGCAGTTTAGTGGCGGCATGTGGATGGGTCCCTTTGGGCGCTCCTTCGCCGGTTTGGTCTATTCCTTCTTCGGCATCGGCGCGCACTTGATTGCAGCCCTCGGCATTTTGATCTCGGTGCGCATGCTGATGGAGAAGCAAACCATCGCGCGCGCCAGCCACATTTTTGGTGTCTCCATCGGACTGCTCTCGGTTGGCGTGCTCTTGCACCTGAGCGCGGCTAGCTATCGCGTTGCCGGCTACGGTCCCGGCGGCATCGTCGGTCAAGACGTAGCAGAACTTTTCCGAGGCCTGGTCTCGACGGCCGGTACAGCCCTGGTCGCCTCGGTCGGCCTGCTTATTGGCGTGGTCATCGCCACTCCTTTGCGCATGCGTTCGGTGCTGATTTTCTTTGGTGGTGCCAGCAAGACCGTCGGGCAGGGGGCCTTCCTCAGTGCACGCCGAGTTGGCCAGGACGCGGCCAAGTTCTCTGGCGAGGTCATCCGCGCCGTCCTGCCTGAGCGCGATCACGACGAGTACCTCGACGAAGACTACGAGGACGACGAGGACTACGACGACGAGCAAGAGCTCGAAGCCGAAGCCGAAGTCGTCGATCCGCCCATCTTTGATGCTCGCTCCGGCCCGGTCTCAGGACCTGTGCCGAGCGCAGAGCTAGGTGGCGATACCGAGAAGGTCGCTGTCGATCACATGCAAGCGGTCCTGGCTGCCGATGCCGCCAGCGATGCCGCGCCGAAAAAGGCCAAGGGGCGTTCCAAGAAGATCACGGTTACCGGTCACGGCAGCGCCCAGGACGCGCCAAGCGAGTCGCCCGCCGAGCCAGAAGTGAGCAAGCCGACCCTCGCCGAGATGAAGCAAGCAGCGGCCGAGGCCAAAGCCGAAGCCGAGGCTGCCAAGTCATCCGAGCCGATGATCGTCGAGTCGCAGTTCAAGGCCAACGCGCAGGACATGAAGCGCCGCGAGGCCGAGGCCGAGGAAGGTCGTCTCGACTTCATCAAGCTGCACGATGGCGACTACAAGCTGCCAGGTCTCGATCTCCTCGCCTTCGATGAGAAGCGCGCAGCGGGCGTCGACAAAAAAGCCATGCTGGAGCTCTCGGCCAAGCTGGTCCAGACTCTCGAGAACTACGGCGTGAAAGGCCACGTAGCCGCCATTCGTCCTGGTCCGGTGGTGACGATGTACGAGTTCGCTCCGGCTCCCGGCACGCGTCTCAACAAGATCGTCAACCTCTCTGACGACCTGGCCATGTCGCTCAAAGCCATGAAGGTGCGCATCGTCGCGCCTCTGCCAGGCAAGGCAGCCGTCGGCATCGAGGTTCCCAACGACAGCGTTGAGATGGTCTACCTCAAGGAGATCATCGCCGACGACAGCTTCCGCAACGACAAGATGATCTTGCCCATGGCCCTCGGCAAGAGCATCGAGGGCGCGCCAACCAGCGTCGATCTGGCCAAGATGCCGCACCTCCTGGTGGCCGGTACGACGGGCTCGGGTAAATCGGTCTCCGTCAACTCCATGATCACCTCGCTGCTCTATCACTGCAGCCCCGAAGAGGTGCGCATGATCATGATCGACCCCAAGATGCTCGAGCTGAGCATCTACGAGGGCATTCCACACCTGCTTCTGCCCGTGGTCACCGATCCCAAGAAGGCCAACCTGGCCCTGCGCTGGGCTGTCGACGAGATGGAGCGTCGCTACGGTCTCCTGGCCAGCATGGGCGTGCGCGACATTCGCACCTACAACAAGAAGGTCGAGAAGCAGCGCGCCAAGTACGATGCCGAGAAGTTGCAGCGCATCGCGGATCAGGCCAAGGCCATCGCCGAGGACGAGGACTTCGACGAGGTCGAGCAGACCGAGATTCGCCAGGGCGAGCTTGCCTTCGATGGGCCCGAGGAACCCGGCAAGAACCTGCCCTTCATCGTGGTCATCATCGACGAGTTCGCCGACCTCATCATGTGTGCCCCCAAAGAGGTCGAGACCTCGGTGGCCCGCATCGCGCAAAAGGCACGCGCCGCCGGTATTCACCTGATCCTGGCCACGCAGCGCCCCTCGGTGGATGTCATCACCGGTCTCATCAAGGCCAACTTCCCCTCGCGTATCGCTTTCCGCGTGTCCTCGAAGGTCGACTCGCGCACCATTCTCGATGGCAGCGGTGCCGAGAACTTGCTCGGCTCTGGTGACATGCTCTTCTGCGATCGCGGTGCATCGCCCGTGCGCTTGCACGGTTGCTACGTCGATGAAGACGAGATCCACAAGGTGGTCGAGTTCCTCAAGACCCAGGGCAAGCCGGTCTACAACCTCGACATCGTCAAACCACGCGATGAAGAAGAATCCAATGACGATGAGGGTGGCGTCGGCGACTCGAGCGATGGACAGGATGACCTCTACGACAAGGCGGTTGTCATCGTGGCCGAAGCACAGCGCGTGTCAGTGTCCTACTTGCAGCGACGCCTCTCGGTCGGCTACAACC
>JAHEAK010000904.1 GCA_024642805.1 Kofleriaceae bacterium
GAACCGAGGATACCGACGATACGTCCCGCAGCGTCACGGAGCAGAGCGGAGTGCCAGGCAATGAGCCGCTTGCGTTTACGACTGGTGAGGATTTGAATCTCGCCGTCATCGAGGTGACCACGTCGGCCGCTTACTACCTCCCGAAAGAGTCTGAACCAACGAAGTCGCTCGTCCTCCGACAAGAATTCTTCGAACCAGCTCTTGCCGATGATGTTGGCCTCGAGATCCTCGAGCAGCTGACAACCACGCCGGTTGATCATCGAGATTCTGCCTTCGAGATCCATCCCGATGAGCGCGACCCCAGCGACATCCAGAAACTGCTGTGCCCGTTCCTTCTCCTCTTGCAGGCGCGAATGGGCGGCGTGCAGGTGGGCCGTTCGTTCGAGTACGCGCGACTCGAGGCTCTGGTTGAGGGCGCGTATCTCGACCTCCAGCTTGCTGACGTCATGGGCGATGAGCGAGCAGTACGACACCTCGCCGCCCGCTTCACGGTGCACGACCGCGTCGACGATCATGGGAACCTGTCGACCATCGCGACCTTGCCAGCGAATCTCGCCGGTCCAGGAACCGGCTCGTTTGAGGGCCGCAAAGGCCTTCTCGAGGGCTCCATGGGCCCGGTTCTGCCAGTGGCAATCCGCGATGCTCCGCTCGCCAAGATCATCGTCTTCATCGATTCCGAGCAGGCGTCTGGCCGCCGGATTGAGGTAGAGAAGCTGGCCCTCGGCGTCTGCCATGCCGATGCAATCGGCGCTCTTCTCGACCAGCTCATGAAATCGATTCGGTGCTTTTGCCTGGACTCGATGCCCCGACTTCCGCTTGACCGGCATTCTTAGGCTTTCCTTCACTCGAGATCCTCGCTCCACCTTGCTGCTCAGGTTTGCGGCCTGAGCGGCCGGGTGGCTGCAACGTTAGTACCGCTCGACGTAGGGCCTGTGGCCGCGTGAGTTCCGTGCAATCGCAGGATCTCGTCTGCTGACGCGGTGAGTAATTTCGCAGCCACGGCGACATTTCCGCGCAACGAAGAGTGGGCGATCGGATGGCGATCCTCAGGGCCGGGCAGAGGAAAGCCGGCGAACGTAAATCGGATTGCTGATAGCAATCACCGGCGGAACACCGTGGCCTGCACGCCCGGCATGGCGCGGGCGTTTGCCGCCGTCGACTCGCAATACGTAGAAGGCATCCTCTGCTGGCACTTGCAAGCGGGTCTCGAAGCGCAGCTTGTCGGCCCCTTTGTCGACCGGCCACTCGCGCCACGGCTCGCCATTGCGATACACGCGTACCGTGTGGATCGGGATCCAGGGCGCCGCCTCCACCGCAATGTGCACTTCGACGGGAGCCGATGTCTCGATGGTCTCGCCCAATCCTCGTCCGGCAATTTCAAAGCGCAAAAAAGGTCCCGTGGTCAAAAAGCAGCGCCCTTCGGCCACAGCCCTGGCGATTTGCGCAGGCTGAAGCTCGTCGATGGCTGTCTCTGGCAACCAAAGTAGGTTGCGAGGAATCCCCGCCTGGCCACTGAGACGATGGGTATCGGAATTCCCGGTGGCCGTGATGCGATGTCCTGCTCGCAAGAGCGCAAACCAATCCTGCAAGACCTCGTCGAAGCCCTGCGACTTGAAATCGTGGTTGCCATTGACGAGTTCGAGTACATCGAAGTCCAAGGAAAAGCCGTCCTTCACGCGACCTGCGCCCTCTGCGCTAAAGCGCTCGGCCTGAAAGTAGCCGTTGCGATGCATCACTCGCGGATGATTCACCTGCAAGAGTGCATCAGCAAAGCGTGAGCGCACGGTCTTGAAGAGTTGGTTTGGGCGACCCTTGCGGCGAAACTGCGCTCCGAAGGCTTCGCCGACCGCGCTCTCGGGCAGCGGGTAGGCGCCGAAATGCCCCCAGTCGTAGGTACTCAGTTCATCGCCAATGACGCTGGTGATGTGCTTGGTGAGTTGTAGCTCTTCAATCGCGGGTCGATAGTCGCTGATCATATTGTGGTCGGTGGCCACCATGATGTCTACGCCCTCGAGATAGAACTCGAGCACCCGCGATGCGAGCGCCACCT
>JAHEAK010000246.1 GCA_024642805.1 Kofleriaceae bacterium
TGAGGGCATCGTATCGCTTCGCCGCAATGCGTCAAAGTGAGGCGAGCGAGTAATTGGTACGCATGGCTGTCACGCGTCCGCAAGCAGAGAGCTGCAGCTAGGCTCGCAAGAACTTTCGCCGGCGAATCAGGAAGAGGGCGAAGAGCAGGGGCCAGGCACCAGTGGGGCCGCTTTGCGAAATCGCACACAGGCCGACCACGTTACCGCCGTCCATCTCGGGATCGGGCTCGGGATCCGGGTTGCCAGGATCGGGCTCCTCGCTGCCAGGAGGAGCGACACGCAGAGCGTCGAACATGAGCTTGGTGCCGTCTGCACCATCGACGAGAGCTTCGCCGGTGTTGTCGTCGAGGCGAACTTGATAGCCATCGCCCGTGTCGAAGTCGAAGACGCCGAGGCTTATCCAACCAGCGGTGCCACTTTGATCGACGGTCACGGTCTCGCTGCCGCCCGCGTAGCTCACAACGTAGGGCGCCTGCTTGCTCATGCCGAACTCGCCGCCATCCGAGAAGACTTTGACCTCGTAGGAACCGGCCTCCTCAAAGCGCAAACGCCACACGCCCGAGTTGCTGGGCTCGGCGTTGTCGGTGGTCATGGTCCACTGCAAGGCGCCACCATGACCGCTCGGCACGTCACGCCAAAATTGCTGCGGGCCGCGCGCCCGGTAGCAAAGGTCATCTTCTTCGATCGTGCGACCAGCGGCCGGAATCGTCGTGCACAGGTCTTCAGCGCCATTGGCCCAGAAGTCAGGACCCATCTCGTCTTGCAGAAGCAAGGTGCCGTCGCGGTACTTGCCCTCTTGCGCCGAACAGCCCTGGCAGCCGTTGTAGCGCCAGGAGACGAAATAGATCCATTGCTGAAAGAGTGGGTCGTTGGCGTCGATCGGGATCGAGTTCATCCAGTCGAGAGCTTCTTGCTCGTTGGTGACGCCATCGATGCTCTGGATCGCGCGGGTGACAAGGAAGGGAACGACGGCTCCGACGTTGCCTTCGATGGTGACGATATCCGCGCCGTAGGTGGCGATGGTCTGCGAGAAGGTTCCCGAGTCGAACTGAAACATGCCGAGGCCGCCTTGCTCGAGGGAGCAAGGACCGTCGGCGGCACCCGCGATGACCGGGCCACCATCACAGCTTGACGAGGGCGGGCCCTGACAGGCCCATGTCGCCTCGGACCAGCAGTGGGCAAAACCGGTTTCGACCTGGCCGATGCCGGCTAGCAAGACCGCGTTGTGCATACCAACCTGGGCGGCCGCATCGCGAATTCGGGTCGCCCGCTCCGCGCGTTGATCCGGAGACAATTCGGCCACGGGCCAGTCGGGATGCGTGCTGCTCAAGGAGCGCTCGGTGCGCAGCTGGGCGCTCGCGGAATGACTAAGGCACAGCAACATGGCTGCGGCCAGCGAGCTTGTGGTCAGAAGCTTCGACATCGAAGCAAGTGTATTACAAGCTTCGTGCCGAGTGGCGGCGGCGTGATTTCAGCATGTTGGAGAGCTTTGCCAGACCACATTGGGGTGCCCGGTACCAACTCGGCGACATCGAGTTTGCACTGATGCGTGCTCAAATCGCAATTGGGCTATCGTGCCGCCATGGACGAACTCATCAACGGACTTACGGAAAAAGTGGGCCTCGACAAAGCGACCGCTGAGAAGGTCATCGCCTTTCTCAAAGAGCATGCGGCTGATGTTCCCGGCTGGTTGGCCAAGGCTGGCGTCAAAGACAAGCTGCCTGGCGGCATCGGCAAGCTTTTCTAGCGAGCGGCTAGGCTAGCAAGGTCTTGATCTGCGCGACACGCTCGCGCATCGCCTCGCGCGCTTCCGCAGGTTCGACGATGCGCGCTCGAAGCCTTCGCAGTCGATGACGATCTCGCTGGAGCCGTCGTCAAGCTCGCTCACATCGCCCATGGGCCAGGTCGCGCCCACGCGAGCGGTAGCCAGTGCGTCGAGTCGAACCTTGACCGCCACCGCATCCGCGGAAGGCACGTAGAGATGTTGCCGGCGATAGGTCTCGAGATCGAAGTCTTCTGGAATTTCGAAGCTGGTCTCGAGAACATCGACAGTGGCAATGCGATCGATACGGAAGGTGCGCGTGTCGCCGCGCTTGTGACAGTGGCCGATCAGATACCACTCGCCAGCGTGGTGCACGATGCCATAGGGATCGATGGCGCGGGTCTCTGCTTGATTGCGCGAGGCGGCGTTGTAGCCGATCTCGATGACGCGGCGCTGTCGGGCAGCGGTGACCAGTGCGCGCAGATGCGAGGCCACGGCCTTCTCTGGTTCGGCGACGATGGTGCCCGTGGCCAGGCTCTCGGCGCGACGGGCATCGCGGCCAAGGGCGCGCAAAAGCTTCTTCTCGGCTGATTCGAGGGCATCGTCGAAGGGTGCAATGCCCGACTCACGCAAGGCGCGCAGACCGAGCAAGAGACTGCAGCCCTCGGCGGGCGTGAGCCGCAAGGGCCGGGTGAGGCGCTGCGGCAGATCGACATAGACTCGACCGTCCTCGACGCTGACCAGGAGGTACTCGCCAGGATCGCCATCGGGAGGACCGACCTGACACAGGATCTCGATGTCGTTCAAGAGAAGCTCACGATCGACATCGAGGAGCCCGGCCAGCTCGTCGACCGGTACACCATCGGCGCGCTTGGCCACGTAGGGCACAAGGTAGAGCAAGCGCTGGATGCGACTGGACACGTCCCTCATCGGTACAGCTCCTCGATGGCGGCGACTTCGCTGGCGAGCAAGTGCTTGCACTGCTCGCCCTCGACGATGCGGATGGCGCCCTTGGCGGCCAGCACACGCGAGACGATGTAGTCGGGATTGCCGCTCTGAAAGCGCAGACGCACGCGGCCATCCTCGGCGACCTCGCGCTCGACCTCGCTACCGAAGTCTTCGTTGGCGGCACTGCGAGCGGCCTCGTCGAAGTCCAGGCACACGCGCTCTTCGGGATTGGGCGTAAAGGTCCAGGGCGAGCGGTTGGCGTAGGCGCGCACATCGAAACCCTCTGGCCTGTCGAAGTCGGGCGACTTGGGCTTGGGTGCGATCTTGAGATCGGTGATGCGATCGAGTCGGAAGGAGCGCACGTCTTTGCGCAGGTGACAGTAGCCGACCAAGAGCCAGCTGCGATCGCGGTAAAACAGCCCGTAGGGGTCGATATCGCGGCTTTGCACGTAGCCGGTGGAGGCACTGCGATAGCCGAGGCTGGCGCGCTTGCGATCGCGGGTGGCCGACTCGAGCAAGGTGAAGCGATCACCGAGCTCGCGGGCGGCTGCCGTCGTGCTCTCGGGAAAGTGCACAAGCACTGGCTCGTGATGCCGTCGACTGCGCGGTGGCCACTCCAGTGGCGTGTCGGGCTCGGGATAGTCGAAGGCCAGCTTGCGCACCGCCAGATCGCAGATGCGCGCGTAGCCGATACCTGGCACAGCGCGCGCGACCGAGGTCGCTAGCACCAGCGCAGAGACTTCATCGGTGGTGAGGTGCACCTCGGGCAGGCTGTACTTCTTGAGCTCGATGACGTAGCCGCCGTCTTCGAGGGCGCCGTCTTCATCAGGGGTGATGTAGCGCACCGGCACGCCAAGCTCGAGCAAGTCGGCTTTGTCGCGCTCGAAGGCACGCAGGCCGGCCTCGATGTTGGCTGTCTGATAGGACTCGAACTGATCGCGAATCTCGCGAAAGGTCACCGGTGCGCGTGCGCGCAAGAGCAACATGACCAGGTCGAGGAGACGCTTGGAGCGATCGGCGCGCGGCGCGCCCTTGGTGGCTCGTTTGGCGCGTGGCTTTTTGGCCTTGCCCTCACCGGGGGGCCGCGCTTTGCCCGAGGGCTCGGAAGGCGTCTCGCTCATCAGGGCCGCATCCTACTGCGAAGCGCCCAGGGTGGTGACCGAGGGCGTGCGGTTTTCCGGGCGCGCATCACGAGTGAGGCGGCGTTGCTCGCCCCCCTCGGCGGCCATAACGAAGATCTCCCATTCGAAATCCGCCTGGCGAATGCGCGTCGATGCGAAGTACAGACGCTTGCCGTCGGAGGAATAGACCGGATCGGCGACCGTGCCGGGGTCGTCGGTGAGGCGAGTCAATCCGGAGCCATCGATGGCGGCGGTGTACACGTCGAAATCATCCGCCGAGTCGCTGGAGCTGGCGTGCCGGTTGGACACAAAAGCGATTCGCTTGCCGTCTGGCGAGAGCGAGGGACTGCGATCGCAGACCCACTCGGCGCCATCGTTGGCAGGCGTGGTGATGCGCTGCATGGCGCCGCTGGCGAGGTCGACACGCCACAGCGCGGTGCCTTGATGTTCACGACGATCGGCGGCGATGATGATCGACTTGTTGTCCTTGCTAAAGATAGGTCCGCCCGCCAGCCCGGGATGATCATCATCGCCCTTGGCGATAAGGCGTGGTGGCGCTTCGGGATCACGAAGGTCGAGGAGGTAGAGGTCGCGATTGACGCGCTCGTCGCCGCGCAAGAACGCCAACATCGTGCCGTCGGGGGAGAAGGCCGCATCGCTATCGGGGCCCACTCCGATGGGCGTGGGAATCAGATCCTCCATGCTCTGCAGGTACAGGCGCAGCGTGCCGTCCTTGGCCGAGGAGTAGGCCAAAAGCTCGCCGTTGGGAGACAGGCTTGGGCTCTCGTCGCCAGCTTCGAGGGAGCGCACCGTGAGTTGTTCCGGATCTTCGCCGTCGGGACCCATCATCCACACCGATCCCGCGCGCAAGAAGACCACGCGCTCGTCAGGGGCAGCGGGCGGGACCGGCGAGCGGCGACTGACGATCACCGCGTGGCCATCGTCAGTCTGGGGTTTGGGATCGGTGAGGACTGTGGTCGGCTTGCTGGTTGCAGCACCACCGCAAGCCGTGCTCACGGCCACCGCGAGGCTCAGGTACCAATGCTGGGTGGATGAGCGGCTCGAGCTTGAAGAAAATAAAACACCCGACATGCGGGGCGCAGACTAGCGTAAACGCGCTGGCATAGGTGCGGCAATTTCATGCGCCGCTCTTTGTTTGCCCACGGCTAGCGACGCTGCTAGCGTGCCAAGGTCATGAGTCCATTGCCTCTTGCTAGCAAGATTCTCTGCCTCGGCAGTCTTTCGCTTTTGCTCTCGCTTGCGCCTCTGACCGCGTCCACGGCGCGCGCGGACTCCAAAGGTGTCTTCGGCGCCGGTCTCATCGTCGGCGAACCGACCGGCCTCAGCGTCAAGTACTACCTCGGTGGCGATACGGCTATCGATGGCGCCGTAGGCGGCGCTTTCCTCGGCAAGGGCTTGCAGGTGCACGGCGACTTCTTGTGGCATCCCTGGCTCCTCGAGTCCAAGCCGGCCTTCGAGTTGCCTGCTTACGTTGGTCTCGGCGCACGCGTCCTCGATCGCAACGGCGGTGGTGGTGATCAAGACCACCTGCGCATCGGAGCTCGCTTCGTCGGCGGCCTGCTCTTTGACTTCACGGAGGTGCCCCTCGACGTCTTCATCGAGGTGGCCGGCGTGCTCGATTACCGCACCAAGGGCAGCCCCTTTGGTGTCGACATCAACCTCGGCGCCGGCGTGCGCTACTACTTCTAACGAGCCCCGGCTGCGGTGATCGAGCTGCGCGCGCGCACGGCGGATGAGGTCTCGCTGTCGGTGCGAGCCTTTCCCGCGCCCGGGCCGCGTGCGATCATGGTGTGCGGCCACGCCATGATGGCCAATGGTCGCTACATGCACAAGCCGGCCGTGAGCTTCGCCGAGTACATGGCCGGCGAAGGGGTGAGCACCTATGTCTTCGACTTTCGCGCCCATGGTCAGAGTGTGCCGCCAGCTCCTGAGCGCTCGTCCACCCACAGCTTCGACACCTACGTCCAGCAAGACCTGCCGGCGGTGATGGCAGAGGTGGCAGAGCACGCTGGCGTCGAGCGCGGCGAGCTTGGCTATCTAGGTCACTCGCTGGGCGGCAACGTCGCTCTGGCAGCGATCGCGAGCGGTACCATCACCGCACCCCGTCGGCTCTCGCTCTGGGCGGCCTCGCTCTGGCTCGAGGGGCCATCGGGCAGTCGCAAGCGGCGGCTCTTGATGCGCAGCTACCAGGCGATGGCGCACGTCTTCGGGAGCGCGCCCATTCGCCGCCTCGGGCTCGGCAGCGACGATGAGAGTTATTCTTATGTGCGACAGATGAACGCGTGGTGCCAAAGCGGGCGCTGGTCTAGCTTGGCCGGCGTCGATTACGAACAAGGCCTGGCGTCGATCGAGGTGCCTACCCTCGGGGTCGTAGGTGCTGGCGACCGCTTGTGCAGCCCGGCCGGCGCCAATCGCTTTCTGTGCCAGCTACCGCGATCGCGGCCGCTGCGCGTGGTCGGCACCGAGTTCGGGGACGCCTTCGATCCCGATCATTTCACACTCTTCACGGATGCCCGCATGCAGCCGGTGTGGCGTGAGCTTGCCGCGTTCATGGTTGGCGACGACTAGCTTGCGCGTCGCCTCCAGGAGCGCTAACTCAAGACTCGGTGCTGTCGAGGTAGCGAGGGTCGCTCGCCGGTACGCGCGAGCGGATGCGCTCGGCCAAATAGGTCCAGCGCTGCTTGGAGCTCTGGTTGCGAACCGCCATCTCGACGGCGCGGCTCGAGCCAACCATGACCACCAGCTCCTTGCCGCGCGTGAGGGCCGTGTACAGAAGATTGCGCTGCAGCATCATGTAGTGCTGCGTCAACAGAGGCAGCACCACACATGGATATTCGGAGCCCTGGCTCTTGTGCACGCTGATGGCGAAGGCGTGCATGAGATCGTCGAGCTCGTTGCGCTCGTAGCGAACGAAGCGCCCGTCCATCAGCTCGACCTGCAGGGCGCCCTCTTTGTTGTCGATGCTTCTCACCAGGCCGACGTCGCCGTTGAAGACCTCTTTGTCGTAGTTGTTGCGCACCTGCATGACCTTGTCGCCCACGCGATAGGCGCGGGTACCGCGTTTGATCTCGGGGCCGCCGCTCTTACCGCCGATGCTTTCCTGGAGCGCCAGGTTGAGCGAGGTCGTGCCGAGCTCGCCGCGGTGCATGGGGGTTAGCACTTGCACGTCGAGCAAGGGATCGTAGCCAAAGCGCTTGGGAATGCGCTCAGCGATGAGCTCGAGGATGGTCTCCTTGGCACTGGCTGGGTTGTCGCGCTCAATGAAATAAAAGTCGCTGCGTGTTGGCGACTCACCCGCAGGCGTCGACAAGTCAGGCAGCTCGCCGCGGTTGACTCGGTGGGCATTGACCACGATCTGACTCTGCGCGGCCTGTCGGAAGATCTCGGTGAGCTTGACGACCTTGGTGAGTCCGCAGGCGATGAGATCGGCAAGCACCGAGCCCGGGCCGACCGAGGGTAGCTGATCGACATCACCGACGACGATGAAGTTGGCCTCGTGCGGCACCGCGCCCGCCAGCGCCCGA
>JAHEAK010000247.1 GCA_024642805.1 Kofleriaceae bacterium
TGTCGACTGACACGGCAGCAGGGTATGCGGCCTGTGCTGCCCTGTCAAAGCGGCGGCAGGGCTGTCGTGACCGCGTCGAAAATGGCGCGCCGGACCCGCTTAATGCCCTCTTTTTCCCATGAGTAGTACACGCGATTACTCAAGATGATGACGAAGCGATTGTGCTTGGGCGCGAGCCACATGGCCGTACCCGTGAAGCCCAGATGACCGACGCTTTGCAAGGGCCAACGCTCACCGGTATGGGACACCCCTGGCGTCGCCGAGGGCGTGTCCCAGCCCATGCGCCAGCTGGTTTCGGGCGCGGCCTTGGTCGACCAAAAGTCGTCCACGACCTGCGGGTCAAAGAACTCGCTGCGTCTCTGGCTGGTATCGATGAGGGTCTGGGCGAGCTTGCCGAGATCCTTGGCCGTGGTGAAGAGGCCCGCGTGGCCGCAAATGCCGCCGCCCGCGTTGGCGTTGTCATCGTGAACCTGGCCGCGCAGGAGACCGCGATCGGGGTAGAACTGGCTCGGGGCGATGCGAGCCAGCTTGGGGTGGGGCAGGTGCGTGCGCAAATCGGCGAAGCCGCTGTCGCTCATGGCAAGGGGCCCGCTGATTCGCTCGGCGAAGAGCTGCTCGAGGGCCTTTCCGGAGAGCCTCTCGATCAGGCGACCCAGCAATATGTAGCCGAGATCGCTGTAGACCGTCTGGCTGCCCATCGAATAGCTCAAGGGCTCGGCACCCGCCATCGCAACCAGCGCGTCCCTGGCGTTCTCGCTGTCGCCGTAGTCGCCGGCCCAGATGCGATCGAAGTAGTGTAGGTGCGCGGGCAGTCCCGAGGCGTGGCCCAGCAAGTGGCGCAGCTCGATGCCGGCCTTGTCAGGACCGACCAGCTCGGGAAGCCAGGGGGCCACCGGGCTGTGCAGCGTAATCGTGCCCTCGCCGACCAAGCTCATGAGCAGGCACGAGGTCACGGCGGCCTTTGTCACCGAGGCGGCGTCATAGATGGTATCGGTTTGCACTGGGAAGTTTTCGTCTTCCGGAGCAGCGCTCAGGCCAAAGGCCTCAAGGCAGCGCAGCTGGCCGCCCTCGGAAACCAGGACCACGGCGCCGGGCAGCACGCGCTGCTCCATGGCCTCGACAAGGATTGGTTCCAAGAGCTTCCGCACGCTACGAGTCATTCTACCTCATTGTGATACCCTGCATACGAGATGGCGCGGTACGAGCTTCTCGAGCGGATCGGCATGGGTGGCATGGCCGAGATCTTTCGGGGCACGGCCGTGGCTGGCGGCGGTTTCGAAAAGTCGGTGGCCATCAAGCGGATCCTGCCGCACCTGAGTTCGGATCAGCGCTTCATCGAGCTGCTCATCGCCGAAGCCAAGATTCTCTCCGAACTGCACCACCGCAACATCGTCCAGATCTACGATGTGGGTCTCGGCGACGACGGCCAGTACTTCCTGGTCATGGAGTTCGTCGACGGCACCGATCTCAAACGGGTCTACGAGCACCTCTTCGACGGGCCTCGACTGCCGGTCGAGGTCGCTCTGCACATCTGCTCGGAGATCTGCGAGGCCCTCGAGCACGCCCACCTGGCCACCGACAACACGGGCAAGGCATTGGGCCTTGTGCACCGGGACGTCTCGCCTTCCAACGTGCTCTTGTCGCGTTCCGGGGAGGTCAAGCTCACCGACTTTGGTATCGCCAAGCGCGTCGAAGAAGCCACGGGGCACGGCGGCGTGCGCGGCAAGTTTGCTTATATTTCGCCCGAGCAGGCGGTCAACCAACACGTCGATGCCCGCAGCGATGTCTATTCGGTTGGCATCTTGCTCTACGAGCTGGTGTGCGGCCAACGGCTCTTCTCTGGTCTCGCCGATTTCGATGCGCTCCGTGAAGTGCGCCAGGGGCGGGTGAGGCAGCGAGCGGAGCAAGTCAGCGGCGTGAACCCCGCGCTGGCCAAGATCGTCATGCAGGCCCTGGAAATGGACCCGGCCAAACGCTTTCAGAGCGCAGGGGCCTTTGGCTCGGCGCTGCGCGGCTACCGCTATTCGCTCAAGACCGAGATTGCCGACCCGGCTGCAGAGATTGCCGCACTGGTCGCGCGTGAGGGCCGCACTGCCTCCGAAGATGAGCCCACCGAGTACACGCGCGGGGGTAGCACGGTGGTGCGCATCAACACGGCCGCCGAGTTCAATCTCACCGATCTCTCTGGTCTGCATCAACTCGTCACTTCCTATCCACCTCCGCGCATTCGGGCCGAGCCGGATTTCGACGACATGGCCACTGCCAACGTCTCGGCCAACGAAATCCTGCAGCGGCTGGAAGACGAGCCCACCACCGCGCGGCCGCTGCACGAAGATCCCATGGACACGGAGAAGACGGTGGCCAGGATGAACCCGCTCTTGGCACTCTTGCCCGCCAAGGCTCGAGGCAGCGAGAGTCGGCGTCCAGAGAGCATCGCTCCACCCCGGCGGCGACCTACTGCATCGGTGCCGCCGCCCAAGCCGCCCATTACCCTGCCGCCGCCGGTCAACGTCATGCCTCGGCTGGCCCGGGCGGAGACGCCGACCGAGAAGGACCTCTTTCACGCGCCGCCTCCCATGCTGGGCGCCCAAATTCCACTGCATTATCCGGGCTATGCGGGACGGCCCCCCGGCTTTTTGCAAGCCGAAGCCGAGGCCCGCAGGCGTCGCATTCGCCTCGGACTCATTGCTGGTGGGCTCGCCCTCTTTGCCTTTTTGATCGCGGGACATTTTCTTGGTGATGATGACGCGGCCAACGGGGCGGCAGTGGGACCGGACGCGGGCTCGGAGGAGCAAGATGCGGGCGCCGCGCTCGATGGCGGCGATGCCACGACGAAGCCGGATGCCGGATCGAGCGAGAATACGAAAAACACCAAGACGCCCGACAAGACCAAACGGCCCAACACCAATCGGCCAAAGACCAAGAATCGAACCAAGGGCAAGAATAAGAAAAACACGAAGCGCCCGATTCGGAAGCATCGCTAAGCGCGCGTTAGAGCCACGCGCTAGAGCCGTGCGCTAACCCAGGGCGTAACGAGCACCGCCGCGCGCCCCAAACAGGGGCAGCGCGCGGCGGGCCATTGCTAGTGCAGGCTGCTTTTGCCAGAGACGGCCAGGTAGGGCATTAGCTTCTTTACAGTCTTGGCCCCGAAGCCCTTCACGCGTCGAAGATCCACGACCCGCTCGAACTTGCCGTGCTGCGTGCGCCAGGCAACGATGAGCGCTGCTTTCTTCGGGCCAACGCCTGGCAGCTTGACCAGTTCCTCGGCACTGGCAATGTTCAGGTTCAAGGTGCCGTCCACGGTCTTCTTTTCAGAAGTACTCGCAGCGGCTTCGACCTTCTTGCTCTTGGCCAGCGAGGGCGCCTCCGCAAGGCGAACGCTGTCTGCCGGGGTCAAGCGCACGGCTGCGCGTCCTTTGTGCAGGGTCAGCTGCGTGCGTGTGTTGGGCGCGTCTGCAAACGCGATGGTGACAGCGGCGATGAGGGCGCAGAAGGCGCTGAGAGATAGCAGGTAGCGGAAACCGATTTTGCTGGATGTGTTCATGATGTGGTCTTTCTGGTTGATTGGAAAAAAATGTGGATGAATAGCGTTTGGTCTAGTGTCGCTGTTGTAAGAACAACTCGTATCAGCCTGGAAAGGCCGTCGCGCCCGGCGCTGGCGCTTGCGCTTCGCCGCTCGACTTCACAACTTCATCGCGTTCGTCGAGATCGCGAATTTGCAGTTTGCCGTTGGCGGGGAAGGCGTCGAGGTACACGTTGGTAGAGCCGTCGACGTTCTGAAATGCATTGCCAATGCGCATCCAGTAGGTCTTGCCCTGCCTGTCCATGGGGCACAGGACTTTCTTTCGATTGTTCATCAGTGGTGACTTTCTGTTGGGGCGATCCGGAGGATCGATAGGTTGCAAAGGGCTGCCGCCATCCGGGTGGAGCAGCGAGGAAGCGCGCGTTGACAGCCCCCAATCGCAAGGCAAATGCCAGCGAGAGAGCCTTGAAATGTGGTCGAGGGTGTCCGCCACCCGCCCGATCTCGGACCCTCTGTCCGTGCCTCGGTCAGGGCCGTACACGAGCAGGCGCAAACGCCGCCCTCAGGAATTTGGGGGACTAACCCCCCGCAGCCTGACCTGCTTGTCAGACTTAGGTGCAGCACGCCTTGGGCGCCGAATTGCGCTCATATTCATATGTGTCCGAAATACAAAACGAAAGGGGCAAATCCGGACAAAAGCCCTGCCAGGGCACAGATATTGCGTAGATAGCGCGGATACCGGCTTAACTTCTTGCCAATATTGGCTTGACCCTCCCGGGTCCAGCGCGCTACACGGCCCTCGTAATTACAACTAAATGCCATTCGCAACTCGCTCTACCTATTCTTACTTGCGACCGAGAGTGGCACTTCTAACTAGCTTGGAAATCTTAAACCTATGATCAACGAGGCCCCACCAAGCGTGATTCGCTTTGCGCGCCCCCGCCGAGTCACCCGAACCTCTGCCGTTGTCGAGGGTGCTCGAGAGGTGTTTCGTCAGCAGGCGCGCGCCATCGATGCTCTCGCCGATCGGATCGACGTTGGCTTCGCGGAAGCTGTTGAGATTCTAATGACCACCGTCGGTAAGGTGGTCTTGCTTGGCGTTGGCAAGTCAGGCCTTATCGGTCGCAAGATCGCAGCCACCTTCGCTTCCACGGGCACCCCCGCCTTCTTCGTGCAGGCTGGCGAGGCCTACCACGGTGACCTGGGCATGATAAGCCAGGGCGACACCGTCGTGCTGATTTCCCAATCCGGCGAGACCGATGAAGTCGTGCGCCTGATGCCTCACTTGCGCCGCCTGGGCGTGTCGATGATCGGCATGACCGGTGCCCTCCAGTCGACCTTGGCCTGCGGAGTTGATGTCGTGCTCGACACCTCCGTCGAGCGCGAGGCCTGTCCAAACAACCTGGCCCCAACCAACTCGACCCTGGCCACCCTGGCCATGGGCGATGCCCTGGCGGTGGCCCTGATTCAGCAGCGCTCCTTTGGCGCCAGCGAGTTCGCGCAGTTTCACCCGGGCGGAAGCCTCGGCCAGCGCCTGCTCACGGTGCGTGAGGCCATGCGAAAAGACGACTTGCCGACAGCCCGTCCCGACACCCGGGTGGGCGATGCCCTGATGATCATGAGCAAGGGCCGTCTTGGCCTGGTCATGGTCATGAAGGCCGACAAGCTGGTCGGCCTCATCACCGATGGCGACTTGCGCCGCGCAATGCAGAATCACCCAAACGACCTGCTTGGCATGAGCGTCTCGCAAATCATGACCGACAACCCGGTGACCATCCCAGAGAGCACTCTGTTGGTCGACGCTCACCGGCGCATGCAGCAAATGAAGCTCAAAGCCTTCGTCGTCGTCGACGAGCAGGGCAAGGTGAGCGGCGTTGTCGAAGTTTTTGAAGAGTAAGGCCTAGCGCTTGCTCGGTACGCCTTTCGAGGGCTGCTAATCTCGGCCCCATGAAGCTCGCTGGTTTCGAGGTTGGCAATCGCCTGCCCATGTTCCTGATAGCTGGGCCCTGCGTGATCGAGAGCGAGGCTATGGTCATGCAAGTGGCCGAAGCGCTCAAGGGCTTGACCGACAGGCTCGGCATTCCCTACGTCTTCAAAGCCAGCTTCGACAAAGCCAACCGCACCTCCTCGAAGGCTCCTCGTGGCCCGGGGCTGGTCGAGGGCCTGCGGATCCTCGAGAAGGTCAAACGAGAGCTCGGCGTCCCGGTTCTCACCGACGTGCACGAGAACACTCCCGTTGACCACGTCGCCTCCGTCGTGGATGTCTTGCAGACGCCGGCCTTCCTGGTCAGGCAGACCGACTTCATGCAGCGAGTCGCCCGCGCCGGCAAGCCCATCAACATCAAGAAGGGCCAGTTCCTCGCCCCCTGGGACATGATGCCGGTCGTCGAGAAGTGCCGCGAGGTTGGCAATCACGAGATCATGGTCTGCGAGCGCGGCGCCTCCTTTGGCTACAACACCCTCATCTCCGACATGCGCGGCCTGGCCGTGATGCGCGAGACCGGCTGCCCGGTGGTCTTCGATGCCACGCACTCGGTGCAGCAACCGGGCGGCATGGGCACATCCACCGGCGGTCAGCGGCAGATGATTCCTGTGCTGGCGCGTGCGGCGGTCGCCGCGGGCGTCGCCGGGGTCTTCATGGAGATTCACCCCGATCCCGACAAGGCCTTCAGTGACGGGCCCAATCAGTGGCCGCTGCACAAGGCGGAAGAACTCGTAGGCCTTTTGCAGCGCATCGATCAAGTGACCAAGAGCGCACCCTACCTGGAGGAGTCACTATGAAGTCGCCACGCGCGCGCGCCAAGTTGGCCAGGCTTCGCCTCTTGGTCTGCGATGTCGATGGCGTCTTGACCGATGGTCGCCTCACCTACGGCGATGGTGGCGAGAGCGTCAAGACCTTCCACGTGCGCGATGGCATGGGGCTGCGCATGCTCATGGAAAACGGCATTGAAGTGGCAATCATCACCGCCCGTTCGGGAGCCGCCGTCGCCAAGCGCATGTCGGATCTCAAGATCAAGCACGTCGTGCAGGGCCGAGGTGACAAAGCGGCTGCTCTGCAAGAGCTCCTCGATACCCTCGGTATTGCCGCCGACGAGACCGCCTATATCGGTGATGACATCATCGATATCCCGGCCATGCGCTTGGTCGGCGTCGGCGTGGCCGTTGCCGATGCACACAGCGCGGCCCAGGCCGAGGCCGATCACGTGACCGAGCGCCCAGGCGGGCAGGGCGCCGTTCGCGAGCTCTGTGATGCAATCCTCGACGCGCAGGGCGGCTTGCAAGCCGCCATCGATCGCCTCCTCGAGAGTGTGGCCAAGCCAGGGGCATGACGAGCGACGGCGATCGCGAGTTGGATGCGCTAGCGCTGCTCGCGCAATGCCTTCGAGAAGGACAGCTTGCCGCCGATCTGTACGTGGGAGCGCATGCCCTCGCCGATCGAGAGGATCTCGCGCCTGGGGTTCGAGTTGTCGATAAGGGCGAGGATCTGGGGTCGCTGCCATCGCTGTCCTGGGTGCGCTTGTCGAGCTCGCAGCTGCACGACCAGCTTGTGCTGACAGCCCTCCGGCAACATGCACCGCGTCTGCTCTTGGCCGCGCCCGCGCCTGCGATCGCTGGCGCACCCCTCGGAGCACCCCTCGACGAGGAGGCGACTCTTCGCGAACTCGGCTACGCCGCGATTGCCCGTATTGGGGTTTTTCTTATGTTTGCACCGGTGCCCGAGAGCGCGCCGGTAGATGACAGAACCGCCAGAAGCTCGAAGCGACACCTGGACTTTCTACAAGGCAGCTCGCGCGCCGTGCACTCGTTTCGCACTCGGGTCGAAAGCGGCCAGGAGATGCTGCAGCTGGTG
>JAHEAK010000905.1 GCA_024642805.1 Kofleriaceae bacterium
GCCCGAGGATGCCCTGATCGTGAGCATGCAAAACGGTGTGCACAATGCCGAAGTCTTGCGCAAGCATCTCGGAAGCCGGCGGGTGCTCGCGGGCATCGTCGACTTCAATGTCGTCAGCCAAGGCCAGGGCGTCTTTCAGCGCACGACCAGTGGCCCGCTCAGCATCAAGAGCTGCGACGATGCTCGTTGGCAGACGAGCATACGCGCCTTGCGACACAGTGGTCTGGCGGTGGTCGAGCTCGACGACATCGTGCCTGCGCAGTGGACGAAACTCGTCGTCAATCTCAATAACGCGGTGAGCGCGCTCTCCGGGGCACCCACTCGGGAGCTCATCGTCTCTTCCGACTATCGCAAGGTGGTGGCTGCCGTCGTCGGCGAGGCGATTTTCGTGTTGCGCAAGGCCGGTATTGCACCGGCAAGGCTTCGCGGCGTGCCCATCTCGTGGATGCCCAAGATCCTCTCGCTGCCCTCCCCCATCGTTCGGCTTGTCACACGCGCGCAGATGAAGATCGATCCAGAGGCGCGCTCCTCGATGTGGGAAGACCTCACGCGCGGACGCCTCACCGAGATCGACTATCTAAACGGTGAGGTCTTGCGCCTGGCGGAAGAGTTCGGCGTGGACGCGCCCGTCAACCGTCGCATCATCGAGCTGATTCGCGCAGCAGAGGCTCTTGGCAACGGGCCTCCGAACCTGAGTGGACCAGCTCTCCTGGCCGCCATCCGCAGCTCTCACTGATAGGAGATCGAGACCTCGGCGCTGTCCTGGCCGCGAGCCACACGCACTCGGTGTGGGCCGGGCGATGGGATCCAGTCTTGCGCTGGCTCGCCATCGATGAACCAGGACAGCTCCACACCCGCCGGCAGGGCCGCCAGTGGCGGTCGTTGAAACTGTGGCGAGCGATGCGGCTCGAGCACGAAATTTGCGCCGTCGATGGGCGCAATGATGCGCAGGGGAGCATCGACCTCGGCAAGCTCGCAGACCGGCTCCTCTTGCTTGCCATAGAAGCGCGCCCACGATGCTATTTCCTTGGGGTATTGAATGAAGGGCTGTCCACAGCGCACCTGATGCCAGTCGCAGGTCTCGGTTGGCACGTGTCCCGAGACGAAGAGCTCGAGCTTGTTGTGATGGCAGTTGGGCCCAGGCAGCTTGCCACTGAGTGGGCACACCTTGGCGCTCACCAGGGTAGCGGGTCGAGTGGGCTCGGTAGGATTGCCGTAGCGATTGGCGATGGCGGTATACACCGCGCGCATGAGCGGCGTTGCGCCCTGCAGTGACATGACCTGATGGGTGGGCGCGCCATCGAAGTTGCCGCCCCAGACGCCCACGGTGAATTCTTTGGTCGCGCCGAGCGCCCACAGATCGGTATAGGCCTTGGTCGTGCCGGTCTTGAGCGCCACCTTGAAGGGCAAGTTCATGGGCACGCGATCGCCGAACATCGGCTTGCGAGCGTCGGGATCGGAGAGAATGTCGTAGAGCTGATAGGTGATTTCCTCGCTGAAGATGCGCTCGCCATGGCTGGCCGCCTCTGAGTAGGACTTGCCATCGAGACGGCGGGCCGAAAGGATCGCGCGCGGCTTCACGGGAATTCCCGCGTTGCCGAAGATGCTGAAGGCGGCGGTGAGATCGAGCAGACGAACCTCGGCGTGACCGATGGCCAGGCCCCAGTCGTAGGCCGCGTCGGGCTTGTCGAGGGTAGCGAGCCCGGCACGGCGCAACTTGTCCAAGACCTTGCTGATGCCGGCGCGCTGCAGGGTGTGGACTGCCGAGAGATTGTAGGAGCCAGCCAGGGACTCGCGGTAACGAGCAAAGCCGTGCTGCTTGACATCCTTGGTGTAGAACTGGTGGGCGTCTTCTGGCAAGACGACATCCCAAGCCATGCTAGCGGGGGTATCGCCAAGCTCCATCGCCGCGCCGTAGACGAAGGGCTTGAGGGTAGAGCCGGGGCGAAGCCTGGCCGTCGCGCCATTGAAAGCGCCGTTGTTTTCGATGTCGTCGTAGTCGCGCGAACCGACCATCGCCAGGATCGCGCCATCGGAGTTGCG
>JAHEAK010000248.1 GCA_024642805.1 Kofleriaceae bacterium
CGCCGTAGTCGTGGTCACCGCTGTCGCAGGTATTTGACGAGCTAGCAATGTGCTAGACAGTCTCCGTGTCTAGCTCTCCGAGGATCGTCATCGCAGGAGCGGGTCCGGCAGGTGTCGCTGTCGCGGCCCGCCTGGCGCAGCGCGGCCGCGCTGGCGAGATACTGGTGCTCGATCGCTATCACTTTCCGCGCGACAAGCCCTGTGGAGGCGGCCTGACGGGCCACATGGATCCGGCGATGGCAGAGCTCGGTCTACGGCTGCGTGTGCCCTACGTGGCCTGCCCAGAGGCAGTGGTTCGCTTTGGCGGCTTTGAGCGGCGTATCGCGATGGGCAAGAGCGTCGATGTGATTCGACGGGGCGAGTTCGATGCCGACCTGGTCGCGCAGGCCCGCGAGCTGGGCGTCGAGGTCGTAGAAGGCGAAGGCATCGCGAGCTACGAGCACACGGAGGAGGGCTTGCGAGTGCACACTAGCCAGGGGCGCGTTTTGACGCCAGATGTGCTGGTGGGTGCTGACGGCGCCGCCTCGCGGGTGCGCAAGCAGCTTCTCTTCAACAAGAAGGCCACGCCACATCGCCTCTTCATGTGCGAGCTGAGCGTGCCGGCGCCCGCGCATCTGCGCAACACGATGACCTACGACTTCAGTCTGATGAGCCGAGGACTGCGCGGCTACCTCTGGCTCTTCCCGGCTCCCGAGGATCGACTCAACGTCGGCCTCATGCACTATCCCAATGCAGGCCACGCACTCAGCGGCCGCGCGTTGACCGAGTTACTTGCCGAGGGGCTCGAGGGCTATGGGGTCGCGCTGCCTAGCGCTGGTGTGCGCGGCTGGCCTGTTTGGGGTTACCACCCCAAGACGCCCATCTCGGAGGCCCGCGTCGTCACGGTTGGCGACGCCGCAGGCATCGATGGCCTCACCGGCGAGGGCATTGCCATCGCCATGGAACAAGCGATCGTGGCGGGTGACGCCATCGACGAGGCCTTGCGCAGCGGCGACTACGGCTTCCGCAGCTATCGCAAACGCATTCGTCGCGCTACTGTCGGTCGAGAGCTTGCTCTGGATCGCTGGCTGGCGAAGCTCCTATACGAAGGCAGCCGTTGGCAGGACTGGCTGGCCCTGGTGCTTCTCGATGACAAGGTCCTCGACATGTATGCCAGGCGAGTGGATGGCACCGAGGTCCTGGCCGATCAGAAGCTGCGTCTTTACTCCGCGCTCTGGCGACACAGCCTCCGGCGTTCACGACGCCTCAAGACCCTGCGGCAGCACGCTCTGGCAAGCGCCCCCGAGTAGTGGGGCGAGAGCGCTGCCGAGCTCTAGAACCCAGGCGTAAGACCAAAGCTGGAACCCAGGGCTAAAACCCGGGGCTAAAACCCGGGGCTAAAACCCGGGGCTAAAACCCGGGGCTAAAGCCTAGAGCTGTTGCTGATGCGCGCCGAAGGTCTCGCGCATGACGTCGGCGATTTCACCGACGGTTGCCAGGGCGACCACGGCGCCGAGAATGCCTTCGACGAGATTGCCATCGCCCTTGCTGCGATCGGCAAGGGCGCGCAAGGCTCTGTCGGTCTCGGCTTGATCGCGGCGCGAGCGCAGGGCGCGCAGTCGTTCCACTTGCTGGCGTGCATTGTCCTCGTTGGCTTTGGCGAGGTCGACGTGCGCGCCACCATCGCTGCGAAACTCGTTGGTACCCACGACGATGCGCTCCTTGCGCTCAACGGCCAGCTGATGCTCGTAGGCGCGTCGCTCGATCTCGTGCTGTTGGTAGCCCTGCTCGATGGCGCGCGTGGCACCGCCCAGATCATCAATCTTAGTGATGTACTGGTTGGCGAGCTTTTCGATTTCGTCGGTGAGGGCTTCGACCGCGTAGGAGCCGGCGAAGGGGTCGATGAAGGCGGCGACCCCCGACTCGTGGGCAATCACCTGTTGGGTGCGCAGGGCCAGGGTGGCGCTGTGTTCCGAGGGCAGGGCCAGGGCTTCGTCGTAGGAGTTGGTGTGCAGGCTCTGGGTCCCGCCCAAGACGGCGGCCAGCGCTTGCAAGGTCACACGTGGCACGTTGACCAGCGGCTGTTCGGCCTGCAGCGTGACGCCGGCCGTCTGGGTGTGGAAGCGCAAGAGCAGGCTCTTTGGGTCCTTGGCGCCAAAGCGCTCGCGCATGATGTGGGCCCACATGCGCCGTGCTGCTCGGAACTTGGCGACCTCCTCGAGGAAGTTATTGTGGACGTTGAAGAAAAAGGCCAGGCGCGGGGCAAACTCGTCGACCTCGAGACCGGCGTCGATGGCAGCCTGAACGTAGGCGATGCCGTTGGAGAGCGTAAAGGCCACCTCTTGCACGGCATCCGAACCGGCCTCGCGGATGTGGTAGCCGCTGATGGAGATGGTGTTCCAGCGCGGAACTTCCTTGTTGCAGAAGAGGAAGGTGTCGGTGATGAGCCGCATGGAGGCGGCGGGCGGATAGATGTACGTGCCGCGCGCGATGTACTCCTTGAGGATGTCGTTTTGAATGGTGCCACTGAGCGATGAACGGGCAAGCCCGCGTTCGTCGGCGACGGCGACGTAGAGTGAGAGCAAGGTGGCTGCCGTCGAGTTGATGGTCATCGAGGTCGAGACCTTGTCGAGGGGGATGCCATCGAAGAGCACGCGCATGTCCTCGATGGAGTCGATGGCGACGCCAACCTTGCCAATCTCGCCCTGTGACAACTCGTGGTCAGAATCGCGACCCATCTGCGTGGGCAAGTCGAAGGCTACGCTCAGTCCCTTGGAGCCTTGCTCGAGGAGGTACTTGTAGCGTTCGTTGCTCTCGCTGGCGGTGCCAAAGCCAGCGTACTGGCGCATGGTCCACAAGCGACCGCGATACATGGTCTCCTGGACGCCGCGCGTATAGGGGTAGTGACCAGGATCTCCGAGCGCGCTCGAGTAGTCGAGCTTGGCGATGTCTTCGGGCCCGTAGCTGCCCTTGATCTCGATGCCGGCGTCGGTCTGAAAGCTAGCTTTGCGTTGGCTCATGTCGGTGACTTCCTCGGATCCTAAAAACGCATCTCACGCAGCGTTGGCGACATGATGAGCGGCGCGTCAGTGGCCGCCTGCACGTCGCTGGCGCTCAGTCCCGGGGCGGTCTCGAGGAGCACCAGCCCCTCGGCCCTGACGTCGATGACCGCCATGTCGGTGATGATTTGATGCACGACCTTTACGCCCGTGAGGGGCAGCGTGCAGGACTTGAGGATCTTGGCCTCACCATCCTTGCTCACGTGCTCCATCATGACGATGACGCGCCGCGCGCCGGCGACCAGATCCATCGCGCCGCCCATGCCCTTGACCATCTTGCCGGGAATCATCCAGTTGGCCAGGTCGCCCTCTTGCGATATCTGCATCGCGCCCAGGATGGCGATGTCGATGTGCCCACCGCGGATCATGGCGAAGGACTCCGCCGAATCGAAGTAGACCGAGCCGGGAATCTCCGAGACGGTCTGCTTGCCCGCGTTGATGAGATCCGGATCTTCATCGCCTTCGTAGGGGAAGGGGCCAATGCCGAGCATCCCGTTCTCCGACTGCAGGACCACCTCAACGCCCTCGGGCACGTAGTTGGGAACCAGGGTCGGCATGCCGATGCCGAGATTGACGTAGTAACCGTCGCGCAGCTCCTGGGCGGCGCGCATGGCGATTTGTTCGCGACTGAGAGTGCTCATGCTCGTGGCCTCGTGGTGCGTTGCTCGATGGGTTTTTCGTAGTTCGTGCCGACGAAGATGCGCTGGACGAAGACCGATGGCGTGTGGATTTGGTCGGGTGCAAGTTGGCCGAGCTCGACCAGCTCTTCGACCTCGACGATGGTGGTGCGGGCCGCCGTCGCCATGATGGAATTGAAGTTGCGCGCGGTCTTGCGATAGACAAGGTTGCCCCAGCGGTCGGCCTTCCAGGCCTTGATAATGGCCACGTCGGCGCGCAGGGCACTCTCGAGGACACACATCTTGCCGCCGAGCTCGCGGGTCTCCTTGCCTTCGGCGACCTGGGTGCCGAAGCCGGTCGGCGTAAAGAAGGCCTCGATACCAGCGCCGCCCGCCCGAATCCGCTCCGCCAAGGTGCCCTGGGGATTGAGCTCGACCTCGAGCTCGCCCGAGAGGAACTGTTGCGCGAAGATCTTGTTCTCGCCCACGTAGGAGGAAATCATCTTCTTGACCTGGCCATTGGCCAAGAGCACGCCGAGGCCCTTGTCGGTGGTCCCGCAGTTGTTGGAGATGATGGTCAGGTTCTTGCGCCCCATCCGCGCCAGACACTGAATCGAGTTTTCAGGGTTGCCGCACAGGCCAAAGCCACCCGACATGATCGTGGCGCCGTCGGCGATGTCGTGCAGAGCCGCCTCGGCATTGTCAAAGAGCTTGTTCATCGCGGCCAGAGTAGGACTGGCTCGCAAAGCCTGTCAATTGCGTGGAGGCCTTGGCGAGAATCCACGCGAATGAGTAGGATGCGGCCGTGGCGCTGGTAACCCTCTTAACGGACTTCGGGACGGCTGACGGCTACGTCGGGGCCATGAAGGGCGTGCTCTACAGTCGCGCTCCAGGCACGCGTGTGGTGGATATCAGCCACGAGATTCCCGCTCACGATATCGGTGCTGCGGCGCATGCCCTGACCAACACCGTCCCGTATTTCCCAGCCGGCACGATTCACGTGTGCGTCGTCGACCCGGGAGTCGGCGGCGAGCGCAAGGCGGTCATCGTCGTGCGCAACGATCAAATTCTCGTTGGGCCGGATAACGGTGTGTTTGCGCTGGTGGCGCCTCGCCCGCAAGCCGCCTACGAGATTACCGAGGCGGCCTACTTGCGCGATCGACCATCCATGACCTTTCACGGGCGCGATATCTTCGCTGCGGCCGCTGCTCAACTCGCGCGGGGTGGCAAGCCGGAGGACGCCGGTCCGCAGGTGGTCTTGCGCGGCAAGCTGCCACAGGAGCACGCCGAGGGCGCTGCCATTCAGGTCGCGCACGTCGATGTCTTTGGCAACCTCATCACCAACCTCACCAAGAAGCGCATTCCCGCTGGTGCGTCCTTTCGGGTGGCAGGGCGCAACATCGCCGTCTTGAGTGGTTCCTACGAAAATGTCGGCGAGGGCGAGCTGCTCGCCTATGTCGGATCTCGCAACACGCTGGAGATAGCGATTCGCAGTGGCAACGCTGCCGAGACACTCGGTGCCTCTCGCGGAACCATCGTCGAGATCATTCCGGCAGGCGCGATGGGCCCCTCATGAAGCGCAGGAATCGACGTATCGCCCTCGACATCACCGGCCTGGCAGCCGGAGGCGATGGCGTCGGCCGCGACGAGACTGGGCGCGTGACCTTCGTGCCGCGTTCTGTCACCGGCGATCGTGTACTCGTTCAGCTCGACGATGAGCGCAAACAGTTCGCACGCGCCCATGTGGTGGAGGTGCTGGAGGCCTCGCCCGAGCGGGTAGAGGCATCTTGCGAGCATTTCAAGACGGGAGCCTGCGGAGGCTGTCAGTGGCAACACGTCGCCGCTGGCGCCCAGCGAAGCGCCAAGGAAGAGATTGTCGATAGTGGCCTGCGACGGGCCATGGAGGCGGGTCTGGTTCGCGAAGCGCTGCTTGAACCCTGCGAGCCGCTCGGTTGGCGTCGACGGGCGCGCCTATCGTATTGGGCGCGTGGACCGCGAGTGCTTGGCTTCTTTGCACCCCGTTCTCAGAAGATCACGGATATTGCCAAGTGCCCACAGTTTGCTCCGGGACTGCAGCGCGGCCTCGAGCTTGTGCGCAGGCACTTGCTGCCAGGACTGGTCGATCGCGGCGAAATCGAGCTCTTGCTGGCGGAAGATGGCAAGGTGCACGTGAGTGTCAATGGCCCGGCGGAGACGCGGGCAGTGCAGGAGCTGGCCGACGAAGAGCTCATCGCGGGCGTCATTCACGGTGACACAGTGCTTGGCGCTGGCCACGTCGAGCTCGAGTTTGGCACCCTGGCCAGCAGCAACAGCTTTGCGCAGGCCTCGCGGGCCGGCAACGTGGCCCTCTGCGAGCAGGTGAGTGCAGCGCTAGGGGACCTGCAGGGCAAGCGCGTTCTGGAACTCTACGCCGGCAGCGGCAACTTCACTCGTCTCCTGGATAAGGCTCGTGGTGTGTACGCGGTCGAACAGAGCGAGTTGCCCGCGGGCGTTGAAGCAGCGATGAGCGAGCAGCGCATCCACTGGATGCAAGAGAACGTCATCGATGGTTGCGCGATGTTGGCGGCCGAATCGGCGCGCTTCGATGTCGTCTTGCTCGATCCGCCGCGCACGGGCGCCAAGGAAATCATGGAGGCGGTCATCGGCTTTGCCCCGCAGACCATCGTGTACGTCAGTTGCGACGTCGCGACCCTGGCTCGTGATCTGGAGACGCTGCGCGCGGGTGGCTATCAGGCGGAATCGGCGCAGCCCATCGACCTCATGCCGCAGACTTCGCAGGTCGAGCTGGTCGTGCGACTCACGCGCCAAGCGCAGTGACCGGAAGCGCGCTGCGCGCTCAGGGCGTCGTTGGCTCGGCCGCCACGTAGGGCGCAAGCGAGCTCGTGAACTTCTCCGCCAGTTTGCGGGTCTTGCGATCGGCGCGGTAGGGACTGGAAACGCTGGCGACCAGGGCGAAGCGTCGGAAGAGCAAAAAGCGCATCCACACCAGCTCGCGAACCCCCTCGCGAACGCGTTGAAAGTGGATGTCGAGCACGGGGGTGCGCCCGGCGCGCGAGTCTTGGCGCGTGCGCAGCCGGTAGCCAGTGCTGGCCTTGGCCACACCGCGCTCGAGCGAAGCCAAGAAGGCCTTGCTCTCTTTGCGCCAATAGGCGGGCAGGTTGGGATTGTCGATTCGGCTCAGGCTGGCCTTGAGACCAGAAGGATGGCTGTAGCGGCGCAAGGCCGTGCCCTTCGCCAGCGCCGTGAAGTTCGCAGGAAGCTCGAGCGTGAAGTGCAGCTCTTCGTCGACGATGGGCTCGGCCGAGGCGGGGGGCGCGAGCAGGGCGAGGCCTAGGATGACGACCGAGGCCAGTCGCAGCTTCACGCGGGCGTCTCGCTGCTGAGTCGCTGATTGAGGGCTTGCTCGACGCGACGCTGATCGGAATCGCTGCCGAACCAGTCACGGGGAAAGGTATAGGCCTTGCCATCGGACTCGACCACCAGGAGCGGACCAGCCATGGTCCATGGTACGGCGCGACGAAGGAAGTAGGCGTGCTGAAAGGTCGATGCGCTCAGCTCAAGGTCGTTGCCTTTGCACAGACCCGTTGGAACGATGATCTTTTCGAGGCCGAGCACGAAGGTACCCGGCGGATGCAGAAAGGTCTGCATGGCCTTGTAGCCTTGATAGACGGCGGTGAGAACCAGCACGGCTCCGATGACCTGGCC
>JAHEAK010000249.1 GCA_024642805.1 Kofleriaceae bacterium
GTGCGGAGCGGTCATCGCCAGCGACATGCAGCTCTTCCTGGATCAGAACTGTTCTGTGCCGGCAGTCTTTCTGGACATACCGCAGCCGCATCAGGGCTACGCAGTGCGCACCGAGCAGGACGGAACTCACATCTACGAGCTTGGCCCTTCGCCGACCCAGCAGGAGTCCTTTTGGTACGAAGGCCAAACCTGCATTCCGCTCTCCGGTCTCGAGGACCGCACCTATGCGGTGCGAAGCGAGTTGGCTAGCGACGCATTGGCCGTGTGGGACTACGCAAGCGAGCTTGGGCCCGACGTCGATGCCATTGCGACTCTCGACGGCGCCCGCCAGGTCAACTTTGTGAGCGGCGGTATTCGCGCCACCGACGACACCAGCACGCGTCTGCGCCTCATCACCGACAGCCTTGGCGAAGTGCGCGCGCAAGTTGGCATCTACGACAGCGAACGCGATGAAGAGTGTGAGGTGGCCAAGAGCACCGAGGGTCTGCGCTGTCTGCCACGGCAGACGAGCTTTGCGCCCATCTCGGTGGAACGCTTTCGAGACGCCGGCTGCCAAGAGCCGGTCGAGGTGCGCCCCGAGCCCGGTATCCTCCGGGACAGCAGCCAGGGGGTGGTCAGCCGTGTCGCAGACGCCCGGACCCTGGATCCGGGGCCCTTTTACGCCAACGAGGACGGTCCGTGCATCGAAGAGCTGGGCACGTCCTACTATCCGGTCGTCGAGTTGCCGCTACTCTCCTTCGAGAGCCTGAGCGTCGTCGTCGAGTGATCGGGGCGCAGCCTGGGCATTGGCTGTCGCTACGGCGCGCTCGTAAAATCGCAATCTCTCCAGAAACCCAGCGGGTACTTCTGCGATTTCGCCAATGAGTTCGGTAGCTCTCTCTTGCAGCCTGAGAGCTTCTCTGAACTCCTGGTTTTGATAGCGGAGCAGCGCCAGTGTCGTGTAGCAGGAGACGCAACTTGGAGCTCGCTCGATGGCGCGGACAGCAAAGTCGATGCCTTTGTCAGGCTGGCGCGCGAATGTGTAGAACTTGGCGATTAGATCGAAGTCCCTGCCGTAGACGGCAAGCTCGGCGAGATGGGCTACCAGCGGCTCGAGCAGGTCGACCGTGGTGGACCCGTGTTGCAGCTCCAGCTCGATGAGCCGGCGCAGCGCTAGGGCATCGCCGGGGTTTTCTTTGATGTGCGCTCGCATCGTAGCGAGTTGCTCATCGTCGCTGCCCTCGGCCGCAAGTTCGAGTTGCCAGTAGGTATTGCCGGGCCATGCAGGTTCGTGCTTTTTGGCCTCGGCGAGTTGCTCGTGAAGTCGTCTCTCATTGAGGGTGTCCTGCTTCGGTGTGTTCGCAAAAGCCAACTTGCTCATCCTGGCCCACAGAATGTGTACTTCTCCATCACTGAGCGCGCGGACCTCTGGCTCGAGGATCTTGGGCGTCTGATAGTTGGCATTCCATGTGACGACATTGCGCCGACCGCGGTACTCGCGCACCCGCTCTTCGAGGGCCTCTGGTGCCCCAAATAGCTCATCCCAGGCGTGCGCCTCGGAGGCACCGCGCACAAGTGCAGCGGCGTAGGCGTGGAAGCGCTGATTCATGTCTGGCGAGCTGTTGGAGAGGAAGTGAACCAAACGCCAGGCCGCAAAGTAGTTGGCGTGCCGCTTCTTGGCATCGTAGAAATCCTCCCGATTCATCTCGCGAAGCCCGCGAATGGACGGAGCCGAGGAGCTATTGCCGAACCACATGGACCGGTACTCCTCAGGCAGCAGCCCGACTCGCGCTCTGCCATCTCGGACCAGCAGGCTCTCGAAGAAACCCGCGAGTCCCTCCGTCAACCAAGTCGGGTAGGTGCTCATCTGGTGGGCGACGAAGCGGTGCGCGAGTTCGTGAAGTAGGGTGTCGTCCCGCGATTGCTTGGTTGAGCCCTCGGTGGCGGCGATGGTGACCAGACCATCTTGCTTGCTCATGAAGCCACCAATCCCTGTGCCGGTGAATTTGTCAAGTTGCTCCTTGTGGGCAAAGTGGATGATCTCGATGGGATCGGTTTGCGTACCCTCGAGTGGAAAGTCGAGGTTCATGACATGGGCCAATGCGTGATGCATCCGCTCCAGCTCCTTGGATCGCTTGATCGCCTCGCCCTTGCTGAGATTGGTGTGCAAGACGAAGTTCTCCGAGGTGACCTCAACCCACTGGTCGCCACCGCGTTTGGGGCAGACCAGGGCCCCATAGGCGCAGCCGGTGACACCGAGTGCCGAAAGCAGAAGGGCGACCAGGGACAGTCGCTTGTAAACAGACATGTTCTGAGTCTACCCCTCTAACCAGAAGGCTTACAAGGGCAGGTCCCCGACCGGCGTGTGTCGATCTCAGAGCCTCGGGGTGGTCTCAGTAATTCTCGTAGACCTGCGAAGGTCGCATGTCCCTTGCCAGTTCGACAGCCGCAGCGGCGGCTTTCTCGAGCCGCCGCTTGAACTCTGCCGTGTCCACGAAGTTGCCTCTATGAGTGACTAGCGCGCAACCGAGACGTAGTCGAAGCGCAAGAGGATGTCCTCGACCTGGGACAGATTGAGGCCGTCGCGGCCCTGGGTGGCGATGGTCTCGGCAGGGATGAAGATCGAGTACTGCCCGTATAGCCCTCGGCCAGCCAGTTCTTGCGAGTCGCCATCGACGTAGCTCTCCGACTCCAGTTGCTCCCGGCTCACATTGAAGCGTGGCTGCAGGCGAGCGCTGGTGAAGGTGGCCGATGGATCGGTGGGCACGAAGGTCTGGGGCAGGTCAGTTTGCACGAAGCTCTCCGGCTCGAAGAAGAGGTTGCGCTTGGTGGTCGAGGCAAACTGGTAGTCGCTGCCATCCGGTCCTGTGAGCCCGCACCACTGGCTAAAGAAGCTGTCACTCTTGTGAAGCGTGATGCGCGACTTGCTGGTGTCAGAGGTGTGCAGATTGCTGCCAATCAGCGAGGCGTTGACGGACCAGACTCGCTCGGCGCAGTCTTGCCCCGAGAGGATGGCGATGTCCTGGGTGTTGGCCAGCCCGCTCTTCTCCGAGGGAAGCAAGTTGAAGGGCAGCTCCTGACCCAGGTAGGTGCCCTCGTAGTTGTAGACGGCGTAGGCCTCCGACGAGAGCAAGAGACGGAAACGCTCGGCCTCGCTCAGGTCATACAGGCCCTTGTCGGCTTTTTTGCTGTTGCCTACCTGCAAGACGTGGTCGCGAAGGCTGACCACCTCGACTAGATCGGTCGGCGTCGCGCCACCGATGCTCCCCGTCGCGGTCAAGCCCCGCAGTCGTTCGACGACCTGCGCCAGCTCGGCGGTGGTGTTGGCGGCCAGGGCATTGTCGCCCTCGGGGGTCGACATTTGAAATTCGTATTCGGAGGCGAGCACGGCTAGAAAGACAGTGCGCTTGGCTTGGCGGAGCGCGGTCTCGTAGTCGTTGATCTTTTCATCGACCCAGAAATCCGTGGCCAGCGTGGGCAGCTTCAAGGCGCGTTCCGCTTCGAGGGTTTCGCGGCCCTCTTCGATGAGGCGGCTCAGAAGGTTTCTGTCGTCCAGGTGCTGCGCCACGGCGGCGTTGAACAAGGTGACCGCTTGCGAGAGCTCATTGGCGGCTTCTTGCGAGCCGACCAGCTCTAGCTGGGCCTCGGCATAGCAGCGCTTGACTTCGAGCTCGTCGGTGATGGAGTCGATGTCATTCTGGAAGGAGACCTGTTCGTTGGCGATTTGCTCTTCGACCTCGTTGGCGCTGAGGCTGGCGGCCGCGGAGGCACCCGCCATGGCGCCGATACCCAGGAGCAGGGCTCCCTTGCCCAGCTTCGCCAGCTTGCTGGCCTTCTTGAAGGGGTTGAGGGCATCGACGAAATCGATGCTCAGGACGCCCGTGATGGTGTCGAGAATGTCCTCGGTTTCTTCGGCTTCTCGCTTGGCCGCGTTGAGCTTGCGCATGCGGCTGGCGTGGGCACTGCGCCGCGCTTCCTTGCGGTCCGTCGCCTGTTTGATCAAGTCACACACACCGACGCGAATGTCGAAGGCAACCGTCTTGTCGCTGAGGCGCTCGGCCGCCGCGGCGACTTCCGCCTTGGCCGCGTTCACCGCCAGCGCCGATTGACCGATCGTCCCCTGGAAACAGGTCTCGGTGATCGAGCGAGTTTGCCAGTACTTTTGGTGGCTTTCACCGTGGAAGCGATCGCAGATGCCAGCGCGCGCCTGGCACTCTCGGCCCGGGGCGCAGTCCTGCGCAATTTCGCATTCTCGTACCTCGTTCCAACAGGAGTAGGCGTTGCAGTGTGGCTGGTAGGGGCGGGCGGCCTCGCCCTTGAGCCAGACAACCCGACACGCGCTATCCGCTGCCTTGTACTCCTCGGCGACTTCAAACTTCTGCCAGTAGAAAGGCACGGAGAAGGGCGCGGCAATGGGATTGCGCTGCTTGGCTGGCGCAATCGTGCCGCCGATGTCGGTCCCAGCCCAGCGGACATCAATGAGCAGGTCGTTGTCGTCATCCGGGCTGACCGAGAGAATCTCGAGCCTCGGTTTGTTGTCTGGCATCAGGTCGGCCAGGCGATCGTATTCGGCATCGCCGCTGGTGTCGGCGGCAGCACCGGCCGCATTGCGCATAAAGCCATGGATGCACATGCCGTAGCCCAGATCCCCGGCCGTGAGCTTGCTGCGCTTTTCTTCAAAGGTGGGAAGACAGGCGTCCTTGATGAAACACGAGTTGATGCTGGCCAGACCTTCATCGTCGAGGATGTTAGTGGTTTCAAACTCGGGGTTGCCGCACAAGCCGACGATCTGCTCGCCATACTCGTTGGCGATATCGATCTCGCGGCGCTCCTGACTGAGACTGGAGAACTCCTGGTCAAGGTCGCGCTCTTGGAGTTGAATCCAGGCCTCGCGAGCGGCCACGAGCTTGTTGGCGGCGCGCTCGACCATGGCCGGGGCCACCGCGAGTTGTGAACCAGGGGCACCCAGCAAGAAGTCACTGAGCGCGGAGAACTTGTTGAACACACCCTCCTCATCGCCAATGCGGGCCAGGGGCAGCTCGCCGGCCGCGATGCCAAACTCGTTGTCACCGCGCTTGGCGGAATCAAAGCTCGCCAGCGCATCGCTGAGCGCCGTCGCCAGCAGGATTTCGGCATTGTCCCACTCCGGTTGCCACTCGGGCTCGCCGAGGCTGAGGGCATGCTGATAGCCGACGTTGGCCAGCGCGATGGCCGGCAAGATGCTGCGCACCGCATGATCAAAGAGCGGCGTGACACTGGCTATGGAGCTGCGCCGTTCAATCGCGCTTTGCGCCAGCGCCCGCAGGGCCAAGAGTTGCGACGTATCAGCTCGCAAGATGCTGACCGGCAGCCCGAGGCTCTGGTCGTGGGTGCGAGCGTCATCGATGACCAACCCTGGTGCGCCCAGAGGCCGGTAGTCGGGACTGGCCACATCGGCGGCCAGCATGCCTTCGAGGCCCGGGGCGACGAGAGGATGCAAGATCAGCGTGGTGGCATCGACCGAGGTCTGCAGCGCCTCGAGAAGGGTGTAGCTTGCCGGGGTGATGCCGAAGGTGGGATCGTTGGGGTCGACGATGCGGCGATCGCGACGATCGATTTCCACGGCGTCATGCGCGACGAAGGCGGCGACAGACAGCCACTCTTGCAAGTTGCGCAAGACCAACTGGTTGTGAAAGGAATCCTGAGCGCCAGCGGGGGGCGCCAGGGCCTCTTTGCGATTGACGGCCAAATCGCCATCGAGGAAGAAACGGGCCCGCCCGGCGTCCACGCAGGTCTTGGGACCAAGGCTCGTGCCCGCGATGCCATCGCGGAGATCGGCGAGGCAGTCGTCAACGTCGCTATCGACGATCTGGTTGCGCGTGAAGAGACCGAAGATGCGCTGCTCCTCCAGAACCCCATCGGTGCGACATTTCAGGTCGCCGCTGCGCCCTGGAGCCGCGCTGTTGTCGTAGGAAAGGGTCGTGGGCTGGGGACCGATACCGTCTGCGCAAGCGCAGTGCACCCGAGGATCGGCGACCGCAGCGCCGCCGGGTGCGCAAGCAGCAAAGGTTTGCGCCTCGAAGCCCTTGATGAAAGCGCTGCCGCCGAAGACGGTGCCAGCCGGCGGTGGCGCAAACTCGAAATCGAGGGGCAGGGCGGGCTCCCAGGCGGCGGGGATGGCTGGCGGGCTGCTACGTACCGCCACTTCGTCGCTGCGTCCCATCTGTAGCTCCCAACGCAGGAAGGGGGCCTCGGCGGTGAGTCCGAGAAACGCGACATCGAGGTTGATCGCCAGGTAGCGTGGCCCGCAGCTAAAATCCGCGGTGGAAAAGCCAACGCCCAGATCGATCTCGATCGGCTTGGCGATGCTGTCCTCCTGACCAATGATGGGGAAGAACGCCGTGCCAGGGAAGTTCGCTGCGTGAAAGTAGGCCGTCGCAGGCAGGTCGAGTGCGCTTGCATCAGAGATGTCGCCAATGGCTCCGTCCTGGCCAAAGATGGCGCCATACTCATCGTCGATCTGCACCCGCTGGACCACGCCGGCTCCAGCAGAATAGATCTGGGCGCGCACGGGAATGTGGATTTCGGCGAGGCTCTCGGGAAGCGCGCGGGCGGAGCTTGGCGAGGTGTTGCTACCGATCGCTATCAGTCGTGCCGTGCCCTCGTAGATGCCGCTCTCGAGATTGGTGCAGGCGATGTCGGCGCCGCCGAGCGCGATGCTAGGCGGTGGATCCACCGTCACCGCGCGAGTCTCGGAACCCGCGCCCCAGCTCACGCTCACATTGGCAGCTCCGCTCGCATCCTCGGTGCCTTCTTTTTGGCGAATGTCGACGGACATGGGACCGGCGATGTCGGGCAAGAGGTTGTCGACGACACAGAAGGAGCTGTAGCTCACGCCGTCGCAGGTCACTTCGAGAGGCTCATTGACGGCAACCCGCACCGGCCCGCTCTCGTAGCCTTCGGCGTCGAGGAAGAGGACGGCCGAGCGCTGCTCGTCAAGGGTGACGACCTCAGGCCAAACCTTGACGATGGCCGCAGGCGCCGGATCGACCTCAGGAATCTGCCCCGGGTTGAGGGTGCAGCGGCCAAAGGCATCGCAGCCGCCCAGCTCGCACTCGGAGTCCCTGGTGCAGGACACCGTGCACACGCCGAGCTCGCAGTGAGAGCCACACGGGCAGTTTTCATCGATCTGACAGGCGGTCTCTAGAGCCAGGAGCGCCTTGTCGGGCTTGCACTGAATTTCCAAAGCGCTCAGGGGGCGCTTGTCGGAGATGTCCTTACCGTTGCAGGCCGAAAGGACCAAGAGGACAGCGAACATATACCAGCTTCGAATCATCTAACCTACCTAATACTTCCAGGGTGCCCGAACGGCAGCCGGCATTTGAGGCATGTG
>JAHEAK010000250.1 GCA_024642805.1 Kofleriaceae bacterium
CAGTGCAAGCCAAGAGCTGTCTCAACCATCGTCACCCACCGACGCACCGACAGCGACACCGACAGCGACACCGACAGCGGCACCGACAGCGGCACCGACAGACGCATTGGCGCCGACGCCGACAGAAGCACCGGCAGACGCATCCTCAGACAAAGCGAGCGAGACGCCAAGCGCGATACCGACCGAGGCAGAGGCCGGCGCCGTCTTGCTCTCAGGGCGCCGCACGGAAGCCCTGGACATGTATCGCCAGCTGGCGCAGAGCACAGCGCCCAGTGAGGGCATCATCGCCATGATCAGCGTTCTCGAACAGAAAGTAGAATCTCCATGAGCCACGTCGACCCTCCTGCCAAGGCGCCTTGTAAGAAGTATTCGTATACAGGTGTAAAGCGTTGTGCCCAGGCATTGTTGACCCTTGCTGTCCTGGTCTCCTGTCACGAAGACCAAACGCAAGATCAACTCTACGAGGTGAGCTTTCAGGCGCGTGATGACCGCGGCCAGGCCTTGGCAGGCCTTGCCATCGACGTGGGCGAGACGGCGCTAGGCGAGACCGACGCGAGCGGCCTCCTGCGCGTGCAAGTGAGCGCGCACTTCGGCGATCGCTATGTGCTGAAGGCCCCGTGTCCGCAAGGCTATGTGGCGGACGAAGCGCCCAAAGAAGTCCTCTTCAAGGCCACCACCGATCTGCGTGGTCAGGAGCACAGCTCGATCGATCTTCGCATCGTGTGCGCACGAGACAAGCGAGTCGCCGCGCTGCTCGTTCATGCTGGAGGCTACCAGGGGATGCCCGTGTTGATTGATGGCGTGCTCTCCGGAACCACGGGCGCCCAGGGCTTTGCCCACCTGCGACTCGACCGCGAGCCAGGCACCCAGTTCGAAGTAACGCTCGACTCCAGTTCGCAGCCAGCTCTCATGCCGGCAAATCCAACGCAGACCATGACCATTGGCGAGCAGGATGGACTCTTCGTGTTCGACCCGCAGTTCCACGAGCGGCCGGTGGAAAAGAAGAAGCGCCGTCGAGCTCGAGTCGAAGCTGCTAGCCCACCCGTCGTCAAGCGACCGATTCGCATTGACTAGGTACAACACCTAGTCGACGGAGTTGTCAGCGCACATTCTCAGCGCTGAGCGCACATTCTCAGCGCTGAGCGCTCATACTCAGCGCTCGGCGAAGGCGTGGTCGCTGTCGGTGAAAATGACTCGCACGACACCCGCGCTGGAGGTAGGGCCAGGTGGAGGCGATTGATCGATCGCGGAACCACTGCCAACCAGCTCGAGCTGTATGCCCGACTTGCGCGCCACTTCGAGCGCTTTCGCCAGGCCCATGCCCGTGAAGTCTGGAATCTCTACCGCGGAGCTACCCGGCGCGTCATCGACGAGTAGGTCCTCACCCTCGTCACTCAGATCGGCCATGGCCGGCACCGCTGCACCGTCGCCGACGAGATTCATGGCTTCTTCGTAGCTGGTCAGAGCGACTTCATTTTTGCGTCGCTCGCGCTCGATCTTGTCTGGGTCGATGCCCGTGCGCCATGCAAAGCGCCGGTCGAGCTTGCGCTTCTCTTCCAGCTGCCATGCTCGAAGTTCGGCGTCGGCTGGCGCGCCGATGATGGCCATCGTCTCCTGCACGATGCGAATCCACGCCGGGCCTGCGACCTTGCCGCCGTAGTGTTCCTCGCCGTGCGGCTCGTCGATGAGAACCGTGATCGCTACCCGTGGATCGTCGCTCGGCGCAATGCCAGAGAAAGAGCTCAGGTAGAGATGGTCGCCGTACTTGTGCGTGGCCGGATCGATCTTGTGCGCCGTGCCGGTCTTGCCTCCGACGTGATAACCCTCGACGAAGAGACTGCGGGCGGTGCCGTGCTGCTCGCCGCCCTCGAACACGCTCTCCAGCATGGGAATCATCTGCTTGGCGGTCTTCTCGGAAAGCACACGTCGACCGGAGTGCTTGCGTGCGTAGAGGGAGCGGCCACCGCCATCGGTCACTTCCTTGATGATGCGTGGCTCGTTGTAGATGCCGCCGTTGCCGATGGCAGCCATGGCGGCGGTGACCTGCAGCGGCGTGGAGGTCATGCCGTAGCCGAAGGAATGGGTTGCCAGCCCTAGCTCGCCCCAGGTGCTCGGCTGGTGCACCACGCCTGGAACTTCGCCCGGTAGCTCGATGCCGGTGAGCTCGCCGAATCCAAAAGTCTTCAAGGTCGCGTGCAGGCGGGTGGCGCCGAGCATCATGCCGATCTTGAGCGCGCCGACGTTGGACGATCGCTTGATCACACCACCGACATCCAAGGAGGCATCGTGAAAGGAGTCGCGGAAGACCTTGCGACCCATGCGATAGGTGCCGTACTCGGTGTTGATCATGGTCGTCGGAGTGACGACGCCTGCTTCGAGGGCGCCGGCGATCGTGAAGACCTTCATGACCGAGCCGACTTCGTAGGAGTCAGTGAGGGCGCGATTGCGTGCGCCGGCGTCGCGCGCCGTGCTCGGATCGTTGGGATCGAGCTCGGGGTAGCTTGCGATGGCCAGGACGTCACCAGTCTTGATGTCCATGACGACAGCGACGGCGCTCTTGGCCTGGTTCTCGATGACCGCGTCGCGCACGGCTCGCTCGGCTGCGAACTGAATAGTGCGATCGATCGTCAAGGTGATCGAAGCTCCCGGACTCGGAATGGCCTCGGGATCGTCGACCATCATCTGACCGGAAGCATCGCGCAAGGCGGCGACTTCAGCGCGGCGGCCGGTCAGGACTTCATCCATGGTCAGTTCGAGGCCATCGAGGCCGCGGCCGTCGATGCCTGCGAAACCGAGAATGTGCCCCGCCAGGGCCTTGCCCGGGTAGAAGCGGCGCGGTTCGCGAGTCAGCGACACACCGGGAATGTCGAGGGCGCGCACCTTCTCCGCTTGCTCGGGCGTGACGTGTCGCTTGATCCACGAGAAGTAGCGACGAGAAGCCAGGCGCGCTTCGAGATCGCGATTGTCCATGTCCAGAGCTTCGGCCAGTCGCTCGGAGGCGCTGGTGACGTCGACGATGGCGCGCGGATTGACGAAGACCGAGTCGACATCGGCGTTGACCGCTAGCTCGACGCCATTGGTGTCGTAGATGTTGCCGCGCGGCGCTGGCACTTCGATGGTTCGCAGGTGCTGGCGGTCGGCCTGATCGCGGTAGTAATCGGGGTTGCGGACCTGCAAGCCGTAGGCGCGATAGCCGACACCAAAGAGACACAGGCTCAGCGCACAGCCGACGATGTAAAAGCGAATGCGCGTCCACTTGCTGATGGTCATGCCGCCCGGCGTGTAGCAGGTCGTACGTCGCAAGGGGCGACGCTGGCTTCGTTGTGGTTGGCTGGAAGGAATGGGCATGCTGTGCCTAGCGCATGGCGACCGAGTCGTCGTCGAGAACGATGCGCAGCTGCTCGGGGGTTGGCCGAATCATGCCGAGCGAGCTAGCCAGAGTCTCGATGCGACCTGGATTGGTCAGCACGGACTCTTCCAGGCGCAGTCGGTTTTGCTCCTCCTGCAAGGCTCGCAGCTCGATTCGTGACTCGTTGAGCTCGTAGCCGATTCGAATGACCTGATGCCGGTGATGCACGCGCACGACGGCGAGCACCAGAACGCCGATGGCGAGCAGAACGAGACAGGCGGCTTTGACACGAGAGTTGCTATTCATGCGGCAAACTTTTGGCAGGCGCGCAGCTTGGCTGAGCGCGATCGGGCGTTGATCTGGATCTCTTCTTCGGTGGCTAAAATGGGCTTGCGGGTGAGGGGCGTGCAGATGGGGTCGACTCGCTCGCCGGCTTGGCGCGCCAGGTCGGGTGGCAGATTCGAAGTCTTGGCAAGATCGCGAAAGCAGCGCTTCACCATGCGGTCTTCGAGGGAGTGGAAGGAGATGATGGCGCAGCGACCACCAGGGCTGAGCAGCTTGTCGAAGATCGACAGGAAGTGCTCGAGCTGAGCTAGCTCGCGATTGACGGCGATGCGTAGTCCCTGAAAGGTGCGCGTGGCAGGATGAATGCGCGACTTCTGTTTGAGCTTGGCGGGAATGCACGCACTCACTGCATCGGCGAGATCGAGAGTCGTGCGCAGCTTGTCCTCGCGCACATCCGCCTTGAGGCGTTCGGCGATGCGCTTGCTGAAGCGCTCCTCGCCGTAGTCGCGAAGGATGATCATCAGCTCGCGCTCCGTGAGGCGATCGATCAGCTCGAGGGCGGTCTCGCCCTGGCTCGGATCCATTCGCATGTCGATGGGACCTTCTTGCATGAAGGAGAAGCCGCGCTCGCGCAGATCCAATTGCATCGAGGACACACCGAGATCGAGAAGCAGTCCGTCGACCGACTCGATGCCCAGGCCGTGCAGATGCTTGTCGACATCCTCGAAGCTGCCGTGCACGAAGGTCACTCGATCGGCGGCGCTACCGAGCCGCTCCTTGGCAATCGCAAGGGCCATCTCGTCGCGGTCGCAACCGATGACCCGACCACTAGGCGCGCTAGCCTCCAGAATGCGAGCCGTGTGGCCGCCCGCGCCCAGGGTGCCGTCGCAGTACACGCCACCTGGCCGTGGGGCCAAAAGCGCGATCACTTCGTCCGCCAGGACGGAGAGGTGCGGTGCGTTCTGCGTCGAAGTAGCCATAGAGGTGAGTCACATCACAGAAAATTGCGAGCCAACCGATCCCCCGATTGCCCTTCTCATGAGTACGGTCCTCTGTGGATAGCGGCAAGTTTTCTTCTATTTTCTAAGGAGTTAACTGGGTGGGCGGGAGTGGTCCCTGCGCGACCTTGGCACACGCCGTGATTTCAGCATGTCAGCTAGCGGCCACAGGCCTGGTGGATAAGCTGTGGATAACCTGTTCCTATTTGATGATCAAGCCGGTGGTTCATTCTTGACCCGTCAGTGTGGGCGGCCTATTCTCGAATCGCTCAAACCCCCTATTCATAGGAAATCAAGTGCTTAGGATCTCGGAAAAGGAAGACTTCGACGCCCGCAAAAGGGAAGTCGAGGCGGTCGTGGCTACATGGAGGGAGTCGGTCGAGCGGGTACCCGCTGCCGTCGAACGCGAATTTCGCTCTAAGTTGCTTATTTCACTTATCTATCACGACGCGGCCCTGGAAGGCGAAGTGCTCACCCACTCCGAAATCAAGGCCGCTACGGACACCAGCATCATCTCGGACTCGTCGCTGATCCCAGCCTACGAGGACATCACCAATTACAACGCCGCCGTCATGGTCGCGCTGCAACTGGCTGAACAGAAGAAGAAGGTGCCGGTTGGGCTCGAGCTCATTCGCCAGCTTTATGGCGTGCTCGCACCCAAGGCCAAGTCGGAGAACTTCGCCTATCGCAAGGACAACCCCTTGCATCGCCTCTACTACCACAACATTGCCACTCCCGAGGACATCCCTGCGGCTATGAAGAAGCTCGACAAGTGGCTCACCTCCGACGACTACGCGCAGCTCACGCCGATCGAGCGCGCCGCCGAGGCCCACTGGCGTCTGATGGAGGTCTTTCCATGGCTCGATCAGTCGGGTCGCCTCAGCCGCATTCTATCGATCATGATTCTCGAGCAAGAGGGTTACCCCCTGCCCGTGATTCACTCGATCGATCGCCAGGCCTACTACGAAGCATTGCGCGCCTCTGACACGCGCGAGCTGGTGCGCCTGTACCTGGAAGCGGTGGAGACCACGGCGACCTCGTCGATGCGTGTGTACGAAGAGGCTGCCGCATACCGCGGAACGGGTCGCTCGGGCGCTCGCGCTTCCTAGCCCGCCGGCAGCCAATCGCATCGGCGGCATCAGCTCGCCGATGCTGCTTCTCGCACGAGCGATACGGCTTCTTCGCTGCCCGTTCGCTGGACACGGTCCCGCTTGGGTGTGGGATTGGGCGGCGCTGCGATTGAGAGCCCGCATGCCATGGTGCATCATGCGCCGATGGCCAAGGAAAAAGGTGCTCGCTCTCGGCGTTTTGAAGGCGGTCTCGCGCCCGACGCTGTCGATGTTAACGCATCGATCGATTTCGACTACCGACTCCTGCCCCACGATGTCGCGGGATCCATCGCTCACGCCAAGATGCTGGCCAAACAGGGCATCATTCCCAGCGAGGATGCGGCCGCCATCGAGAGCGGGCTGCGCGCGGTCGAAGCCGAGCTCGCCGCCGGGGAGCTGAGCTGGGATCCAGCGCTAGAAGACGTGCACATGAACGTCGAGGCGCACTTGAGCCAGCGCATCGGCGACGCCGGCCGTCGACTGCACACCGGGCGCAGCCGCAACGATCAGGTGGCAACCGACTTGCGACTCTATGCGCGCAGCCAGGCTGAGGAGCTGATCGGTCTCATCGATGGTTTGCGGCTGGCTCTGGTTAGCTTGGCGGACAAGCACGTCGACGATTTCTTGCCCGGCTACACCCACCTGCAGCGCGCCCAGCCCGTGCGCCTGGCCCATCACCTGATGGCCTACAACGAGATGCTGCTGCGCGATCGCGGGCGGATTTTCGATGCGCGCAAACGGGCAGGGGAGTGTCCCCTCGGTTCGGGCGCGTTGGCGGCTACGACCTTTCCTCTCGATCGCGAGCACGTCGCCGCCGCTCTCGGCTTCGATGGTGTCACGCACAACAGTCTCGATGCGGTTGGCGATCGCGATTTTGCCGTCGAGCTCATCGCCGCCATTGCCCTGTGTCAGGTGCACCTGTCACGCCTCGGCGAAGAGCTGGTGCTCTGGCTCTCGCAGGAGTTTCGCTTTGCGACCCTCGGCCATAGCTACTGTTCCGGATCGTCGATCATGCCGCAAAAGGTCAACCCGGATCTCGCCGAGCTGATTCGCGGCAAAGCCGGTCGTGTCATTGGCGATTGGGTCACCCTCATGACCGTGCTCAAGGGCCTACCCATGGCCTACAACAAGGATCTGCAGGAGAGTCAGGAGCCGCTCTTCGACGCGGTGGAGACCTTGCGCGGCAGTTTGAAGGTGGCCACCGGCATGATTGAGAATCTCGAGTTTGATACCGCGCGCACCCGCGAAGCAGTCGACAGTGGCTATCTGGTTGCCACGGAAGTTGCCGACTACCTGGTGTCCAAAGGCTTGCCCTTTCGCAAGGCACACGACATCGCCGGTGCGCTCGTCGCCACCGCCATCGCCGAGGGCTGCGAGCTGGCCGCTTTGCCACTGGCTAGCTTTCGTGCAGAGAGCGAGCTCTTTGACGACGAAATCTACGAATGGCTCAAGGTCGATCGCGCGGTCGATCGTCGTGACATCGTCGGCGGCCCCGCACGAACTCGCATCCTCGCCGAAATCCAACGCGCGCAAGCCGAGCTTGCAGAACGGGTCGTATGAATCACTTCGAATATCGCAATGGCGAGAAGCACTGCGAAGAGGTGTCCCTG
>JAHEAK010000251.1 GCA_024642805.1 Kofleriaceae bacterium
CTCGAGCGCCCGACATCGAACTCGAGAACCACGTAGTAGGCAGCTCGTTCCTTGATTGGGCTCGGCGTGCGCAGAAACGCCGTCGCGCGATCGAGGCATGCGGCGTCGACGAATTCGAAGGCGTGCAGGATGAAGGGTGCGCGGCGCGCGGCCTCGAGAAGCCCGAGCATGTGGGAGACGTCGTCGACGGCCAAGAAGAGGGTCTCGAGGTTGTTGGCAAGAGGAGTGAGTCGCAGGGTCGCATCCGTGATGACGCCGAGGGTTCCCTCCGAGCCCACGAAGAGCTGCACGAGGTCCCAGCTGGTATTGTTCTTAATCAAGGGGCGATTCATCTGCAGGAGGTCGCCGTTCATCGTTGCGACCTGAAGACCCAGGACCCAGTTGCGGGTCATGCCGTAGCGGATGACGTGGATGCCGCCGGCGTTGGTAGAGATGTTGCCGCCAATTTGCGAGCTGCCCTTGCTGCCGAGATCGATCGGCCAGGTGAGTCCGTAGGGTTCACAGTGCTCGTGGACTTCCTGCGTCGTCACACCAGCGCCCACGCGCACCGTGGCGGCGGTCTCGTCGACGGGCCCCAGATGCTTGAGCTTGTCGAGACTCAAAACCAGTGATTTGCCGGTGGCCGTCGCTCCGCCTACCAGGCCCGTGCGGCCGCCAGAAGGCACGACGGGTAGATTGAGCTGCCCGCACAACTTGAGGATCTCGGCCACCATCTGTGGTGTCCGTGGAAAGACGACAGCGCCCGCGTCTCCCTTCGCGAAGCTGTGGTCGGTGCCGTAGGCCGCCAGATCCGTGCTGTCGCTCGATATGGACTTGGCGCCGACCAGACGCTCTACTGCGGCAAAAGCCTCGCTTGAAGGTTCCATGCCGGGCTAGGCTAACATGGTTGTGAACGAGCCGTTATACATTGACGCCTCTGTTGGCGAGCCCAGTGGTCTGATTGTTCGCGCGGCCATGGTCTTGTCTGCGACACAGCAGCGGGCCATCAAGATCACCAAGATCAGGACGCAACAAGCCAAACCGGGGCTGCGCCATCAACACTTGTGCGTGGTGCGTGCACTGGCTCAGATCTGCGGGGGCGAACTGACCGGCGCCAAGCTCAACTCGACGGATCTTCACTTCGTACCGGGTCCGGTCACACCCGGCGCCTACTGCTTCGTTGTTGATAAACCGGGCAGTGCCTCTCTGGTCTTGCAGTCGATTCTGCTCCCGCTCGTGCTCGCTAAGGGCGACTCGCAGGTAGCGCTCGAAGGCGGAACTCACAACGCGGGTGCCCCTTGCTACGATTTCATCGAGCGCGGCCTGATACCCGTGCTGCGCAGCATGGGCGCACACATAGAACTCAGCTTGGAGCGCCCCGGATTCGTCGCCGGTGGCGAGGGCCGCATCCTCCTCAACGTCAAGGGTGGCTCGCCTCTACTCGGCCTCGACTTGATTGAGGCTGGTGAGTTGATGTTTCGCAGAGCAACCGCGCTGGTGTGCAACCTGCCTGGCACCATAGCCATTCGCGAGCTGCACGCTGCGCGCGATCTCTTGGAGTGGAAGAACGAAGAGTGCTTGCCGCGCGTATTTGGTGACTGCGAGGAGCAGGGCAACGTTCTGATTCTCGAGATGCAATTCGCCAAGCTCTGCGAGCTCATCAGCGTGGTCGGTGAGCGCCATCTGTCGGCGGAGGAAGTCGGCCTGCGCGCTGGGGAAGCGATGCGCAACTACCTTGCCCATGGCGCACCGGTCGGGGCAGCGCTCGCCGAGCAGTTGATCATGGCCTTTGCCTTGGCGGGTCAGGGCCAGTTTCGCACGGGCCCTTTGAGCCCTGCTGCACAGGCAAGCGTTGAGCTATGTCGCGCCTTTCTGCCCACGACGATCGAGCTCGTTGAGACCGGGGGCAGCACGCTCCTGCGCTTCGAAAAAGCGGCGGAATGAGCCTCCCCAGGGCCGTTTGTCTGCAGATGGTCCATCCTTGCCGTTGCTTGCCACCTGGCCCTTTGCCGCTTGGAGGCTAGGATGTGGCGATGCGACAAGTACGTTGGGCGTGTCTGGCGCTCCTCTTGATCCTGGGCGCGGCCAGCAGCGCGCGCGCGGGATCGACGATCAAGTCAGACGAAAAGGTAATTCTTTTTACGACCGCCGCGTCTCGGCAAGGCGATACCTGGGTGGCACCGATTCACGGCTGGATCTTCGAGCCGGAGGAAGACTCGCTGTGGCGCGGTGCCTTGGTCGAGAGTCTGCGAGCGGCGTTGGAAGTCAAAGGCAGTCAGGAGCGCATCTTCCGCAAGCGCATGGCCTGGTTCCTGGTCGACAACGAGAGCCGCAAGAAATTGACGGTCGAGATTGGCGGCGTCAAAGGCAAGATGGGCAAGTCGTCTTCTGGCGGTCACTTCACCGGCAGTGTTCGCATCCCTGGGCACGGCCAGCGCGATTCTCTCAGCGTGGTGGCGCAGACCCGCAAGGGCGACCCGAGGCGTTTTGCGGGCACCGTTCTGCTGGTGCCCGAAGAGGGCATCTCCGTCATCTCGGATGTCGACGACACCATCAAGGTGACAAGCTCGTGGGACAAGGAGCGCACCCTCAAGAATACTTTTCTGTTCTCGTTTCAGGCGGTGCCCGACATGGCCAGCTTGTACCGGCGCTGGCACAAAGAGGGCGCGGTCTTTCACTACGTGAGCGCCGGGCCCTGGCAGCTCTACGAACCGCTCACGAGCTTCATGTCGCGTGTGGCCTTTCCGCTCGGCACGCTGCACTTGCAAAACTTCCGACTCAAGGACGACAGCCGTTTCAACCTGCTCGACTCACCCCGGCGCTACAAGCTCACGGAGATCGAAGCGCTCTTGACGCAGTTCCCAAAGCGCAGCTTCGTGCTGGTTGGTGATGCCGGCCAGGAGGATCCCGAGATCTATGCCGAGGTCGCGCGCGCACATCCTGGTCAGATTCGCGCCATCTACATTCGCCTCATTGGCCCGCGCGGCATGCCCGAGAGCCGACTGCAGGCGGTGCAGAAGGGTCTGCGCATTCCCGTGCAGGTCTTCGAGAAACCCACCGAGCTCAAGCTCTAGTCGAGCAAGAGCGATCACGAGCGCCGACGGCCCACGACGAGCCTGCGTAAGCAAGCAAACACAGCGAGCCTGCACAGCGAGCCTGCACAGCGAGCCTGCACAGCGAGCCTGCGCAGCGAGCCTGCGCAGCGAGGGCATGCGCCGCGAGCGGAGCCCGAAACGCAGAGCGGCTGCCAGGTGGACCGGCAGCCGCTCGTTAGCAGAGGGTCGTGATGTGCTTATTGGCAGGTGTTGGCGTTGCAGACGCTGGCCACTTCGCCGATGCAGATGTTGTCCCAACCCGTGTTGCAGCAGTATGGGTCGGCTGCGCAGATGCTGGCCACGCAGGTGTCGCAGCTGGCTTCCAGAACACCGCCAGCGCTGCAGGTGCTGTGTGCGCAGGTGGTGGGCTCTTCGACGGTGTCAGCCGATTTGGTGCCCATGTCGATGAGCTTTTGCACGGCCTGGCCACGCAGGTAGGGGTTGTGGCGCCAGTCGGAGTTCATGCCTTGTGCGATCCACACGAAAGGGGCGACGCGAAGTCGGCTTGCCCCCACGCTTGGGTCGTCGATGTACTCGCCGCCGATGATCTTGGCGGTGACGTCGGTGTTGGCCTTGTCGAGCTCGATGACCGCAACCATGCGGGTCTGGCGCGAAGAGCTGGTGCCGGGAACGACAGTGGTGTTGGGACCCGTCTCGCTCACCCAGTGCAGGGTGACGTCGACGAAGGCAAAGCCTTTGGCCAGGTTGTTCCACTGGTACTTGGTCTGGTCACCGGTGCGCTGGCCGCTTGCGACCAGGTTGGCTGCAGTTTCCTCGCTGATGGTCTCGTAGCGATTGACCGTGTAGCGGAAGGCGGGCTGGTTCCAGATTTGCTCGGTGTTGAAGTCGTTTTGCGCGTCGATGGCAAAGGGCTTCTTCTCACCTTTGAGGCGGTTGGCCATAACGATGAGCATCGAACCGGCGTTGAGGCCTTTACAGCCTTTGCCGTCGCGAACGATGCGACCAAACTCGTCACGCTTGATGTCGGCGGGCTTGGTGTCGCAGCGTGCGCCGATGAAGAGCGAGCGAGCGCCCTCGTGCGCTTCTGCGGTCAGAGCGTTGATGTCACCGATCTCGAATTTGGTGCAGTCGGCTTGGCCTTCTTCACAGGCTTGCACGCTGCCAGCGCCATCCGCCTTGGCGAATACGGGGTGCAGGATGGGCTTGTTGAGCATGGCGCCAGCCACCCAACCTGGGCAGTGACCGTACCAATCGGCGACGTTAGGAACGTCCTTGCCGTGGTTCTTCACTTCCCACTCTTTGGCCTTGGTGACGTCGTTTGGATTGGTGAGCTTCACGAATTTCGCGAGCGGCGAATCCTGGGCGTCGGTGCACTCGTTGGCGCGCGAGCACTTGCCGCCGCTCTTCTCGAGCCACTCGACGGCGATGCCGTTGTCGACCATCGGCCAGTAGGTGTCGGGGTAGGGCATGTTGGCGGCGTCGACGCCAAAGCTCTCGCCGACATCAGCGGAGCTGATGAGTTTGGACAGCTGGCGCTCGGCGTTGCTGAGCACGCCGCTTGGATCGTCGTTGCCGCTGATTTGATCGAATTTGCCCTGCGCGGTGTCGCGCTGTGGGTCGAGGTCCTCGTCGACGGCGCAAGCACCGAGCAGGAGAGAAGCGATGAGGGTGGTTCGTAGGAGGGAAGTCATGGGGTAGTCCTTTTGTAGAAGGGGGTGTCGGGTCGGTGTCACCCCGGGGAGGACATGTAGGTAGCAGTAGTCGCAGGATTTCGGTACTCAGAGTTCTGAGCCCCGGTATTCGCTGCGCTAATGGCTGCCCCTGCGATGTGAGGCTAGTCACAATCGGCCAGGCCAGCGTCTCGCCACGGGTCTGAAGCTTTCACCGTCCGCGCCAGCCCTCAGTCCTGGGGCGGCGCCGGGGCAGTGACGCAGTGCATTGTAAACAAGGGGCAATTTTCAGGCGCCCTGCCGCGACGCGCGCGTCTGGGTGCAATTCGCTTGTGCCGCAGCACGAGATCGCGGACGGCAAGGAAGCTGCTGCAGCAAAGGCGACAACGACTATTTTTTTTGCGCTAGCCGCGTCCGTAGTCGCGCGGGCAGTGCTTGGCGATGGCATCGATCAGTCCGAGCCAGCGCAGCGAGCCAGGCGCCACGAAGGGCTTGCCGTTGGTCATGATGCAGGCGCTGATGTCGCGCTCGGGGTCGGCCCACATCAAGACGTTGGTAAAGCCCATGTGCCCAAAGGCGCGCGCGCTGTGTCGACCAAAGATGCTGATGCCTTTGTGACCGAGCATGAAACCCAGGCTGTAGCGAACCGGAATGCCGATGGTGGCATCGAGCTCGAAAAAGACCTGCTCGGCGACTGCGCGCGCGACCGTGCGGGATTCGAAGATGCGCTTGCCCTCGAGCTCGCCGCCGCGAAGGATCATCTCCATGAAGCGCGAGGCCTGCTCGGCGGTGGTAATGATGTTGCCGGCGGGGACCACGCCAGTGAGAAAGTCGGGGCTATTGGATTCGACGATGGCCTGGCGATAGTCGACACCGATGGCCTTGCGAAACACGGTCGAGGCCGGCGGCAAGAGCGGAAGGCCGGTAAAGGAGTTGAGCGCGACCTTGTCGAGGTCTTCGGGGCGAAGGCCGTAGCGAAAATGCGCGAGGCCGAGCTTCTTGCTCACCTCGTCGCGCAGAAAGTCCTGCACGCTCTTGCCCGTGACTCGGCGCAGCACTTCGGCCAGGACGAAGCCACCCGTGAGCGCGTGGTAGCCGAAGCGTCGACCGGGTCGCCAGATGGGTTTGGAGTCGTTGAGCAGCTCCATCACCGAATCGGGATTTGCCAAGAGACTGGCGTTTGCGTGTTCCGGGGGCACGGTCGGGATGCCAGCGCGATGGGTCAGAACGTGGCGCAGCGTGATCCATTCTTTGCCATGGGTGCCGAACTCGGGAATGTACTCACAGACGGGATCATCCAGGTGCAGGAGTCGGCGTTCGTCGAGCAGGTGGATGAGCATCGCGGTGACCAGCTTGGAGGCCGAGAAGAGATTCCACAGCGAGTCGGGGGTCGCCAGGCGTAGCGCGGTACCGGGCGGATCGTCGATCCCGTTGCCGCGGGTGTGGCCGATGGCGCGATCGATCAGAACTTTTCCATTTCGTCTGACGCACAGACCAATGCCAGGGTAGAGGCCGGTCCGATACATGCGCTCGGCGGCGGTCCAGATGGTTTCCACCTTGTCCGCACGAAGACCGAGCTCGGCCGGATCGCACTCGGGGTGGCCGGCGCGGCTGGTGACCTCGTCGACGGGAAAGACCTTCACTTTGACGCCGCCGATACCCATGATGCTACGTTCCCATGGCGGAACGCACTCTGGCTACTGTAGCTGCATCAAGCTGAGCTTGACCTTGGCTTTCGCATCGTCGCGAAGGACGGTCACCGTCACGTCGTCGCCGGCGTTGAAGTGATCCAGGGCGTTGTACAGCTCGTCGTAGTTTCGAACAGTGTACGAATCGATGCCGAGGATGATGTCGCCGATGAAGATGTTGCCTCGGCGCTTTTGCAGGCCACGCAGGCCCGCCTTGGCAGCTGGCGTGCCACTGCGCACTTCGCCGATGACCACGCCCGCAGGAACGCCATTGGCGCGCGCCACGCGATCCTCGATGAGGGTGACGCCAAGACCCGCTCGCTTGACCTGCCCGTACTTGATGAGGTCGGGCACCACTCGGCGAATGGCAGAGACCGGCACCGCAAAGCCGACGCCAGCTGAGCCGCCAGACTTGCTGGTGATCATCGTGTTCATGCCGATGAGGTGCCCGCGCGAGTCGAGCAGCGGTCCGCCCGAGTTGCCGGGATTGATGGCCGCGTCGGTCTGCAACATGTCGCGAATGGTCACGCCGCCAAAGCCTGGCATCTCGCGGCCAATGGCGGAAATGACACCCACGGTCAGGGTGTGATCGAAACCAAAAGGATTGCCGATGGCGATGGCCTTCTGGCCGACCTCGACCAGCCCCGAACCTTCGGGCAATTCGATGGGCCGAAGCTTCTTGATGGTGTCGAGCTTGAGCACGGCGATGTCCTTGTTTGGGTCGCCGCCGACCAAGCGCGCCGTGTGCGTGGTGCCGTCGTAGAGGGTGACTTCGAAGGAGCGACCATTGTTGATGACGTGGTAGTTGGTAACGATGTGGCCGCTCTCGTCCCACACAAAGCCGGTGCCGCTGCCCGCATCGACCTCTGCCGTGGTGCGGGTCCAGACATTGCGGACCAGTTGCTTGTTGGTGACGAACACGACCGAGGGAGCCAGGGCCTTGAAGACATCGATGCTG
>JAHEAK010000252.1 GCA_024642805.1 Kofleriaceae bacterium
GCCCGATTCGACGCCAGCCGCAGCCAGTTCGAGCGTGACGAGCAAGTAGAAAACGCCGAGGAGTTCGCGGCCATCGTTCGCGATTTTCCTGACGACCCCATCGTTCCGCATGCGCTGCTCTACGGGGCCATGGCCGACCTGCGCTCCGGAAAGCCCGAAGCAGCACTGAGCAAGCTCGAGGAGGTGGCTCGACTGGGCTCTGGCGAAGCCATGTTACTGGCCAGAGCCGACTTCTTTCGTGGCCTGGCCCTCGCTCGTCTCGATCGCCTGGCCGAGGCCATGCCAGCCCTGCGCTCTGGCGCGCAGGCGATCAACCCTTCCGATAGCAACGAAGTAGCCTGGTGGCATTCGGCGATGGCGGAGGGCTCCATGCTTGAGTCGCAGCTTCCCGCTGCTCTGGTTCACTATGATGGTTTTTGGCAGGTCGGGACGCCCTCGGAAAAAGCCTACGCTGCCGATCGTATAGCGGCCTTGAGTGCGCAGCTGAGCGATGCCCAGGTGCAGACCGCCTTCGAGGAGCTGCATGGCGTCGTCGGACCGGGCAGCGCCTATCTCGGCAAGCGACTCATCTCCGTCTTCCCGGAGCGGCAGGACTCGCTTGCCAGTCTGGTTGCTCGCTCCGAGCGCGCTATCGGCATCGAAGCGGCCAGTGTGAATAGCTCGGGCCCAGGAAACGCGGACGTCATTGGTGCGCTACTTCCGCTGACTGGGCGTCTCAATCGCGTCGGCGAGCTGTCGATGCGCGGACTGGTCATGGCCTCTCAGCGCCAACCGGGCGCCCAACCAAGCGGCGAGGTCTCGGCCTTCTCGTTGGTTGCCAGGGACACCAGCTCCAGTGCCACGACGGTCGGGGCAGGAGTGCAAGACTTGATCGACGAGGATGCCGTTGCCCTGGTCGGGCCCTATGACGGCTCGGCGGTAGGGCAGGCAGCGCCCCTGGCTGCGAGCCTAGGTATTTCTCTTATATCACTCTCGCCACGCAGTGCCAGCAGCGGCGAGTTTGGCATTCGACACAGCGCGGAGGAGCGAGCCAAGAGCCTTGCTCGCCACGCCTTTGCCAAGGGCGTAAAGGACTTTGCCGTCTTCTCCCCTGATAACGCTTACGGCCGGGCCGTCGGGCAGGCCTTTGCCCTCGAGGTCGAGCGACTGGGCGGGCAGGTGGTGGTCAGTGTCGAGTATCCCGGCGCGACCACCTCGTTCAAAGAGCACGTCGACAAGCTCAAGAAGCCCTGGTCGGCGGTCTTCGTTCCGGACCTGGCCAAGCGCCTTGAGCTCATTGCGCCGGCGCTGGCGGCCGCCAATCTCAACTCGCTGCCCGTTGGCACCAAGAGCAAACACGGTCGCTCCATCTTGCTCCTGTCGACGGCGGAGGGCATCGATCCCAGCTATTTGCGATCCTCCGGCCGCTACAGCCTCGGGGCGGTGTTTGCGCCCGGCTTCTTCCCCGATCGCACCGACACCCGCATCGCGGAATTCGTTGGCAACTACGCCGCGCAGTTTGGCAGTGAGCCAAGCTCGCACGAGGCCTATGCCTTCGATGCCGCCAGCGTGATTCGCCACGCGGTCGCCAGTGGCGCCACCACGCGGGCGCAAGTGACTCAAGCTCTGCGCACGCAGAAGGTGCCGGGCCTCACTGGCACGATTGAATTTGGCTCCGACGGTCGGCGCGCCGACGCGGGGCTGCTCTTCGAGGTGCAGGAGCCCATCACCGGGCAGTTCGAGCTGCGGGCCCTGCGATAGCGCCTACTGACTCTTCTGGCCACAAAGATGCGGCACCACGGGCCTCGGCTGGGGTAGGTTCGGGCCGTTATGCGCTACTCCAAGGCCTTCGTTCCCACTCTCAAAGAAGTACCCGCCGACGCCAAGGTCGACAGCCACGTCTTCATGATCCGCGGCGGCTACATTCGGCAAGTCGCGGCCGGTGTCTACAACTTCCTGCCACTCGGTTGGCGGGTGATTCAGCGCATCGAGACCATCGTGCGCGAAGAGATGGATCGCGCGGGCGCTCAGGAGATCCTCATGCCCGCTGCCATTCCCGCCGAGCTATGGCAGGAGACCGGTCGCTGGCAGAAGTACGGGCCAGAACTTCTGCGTTTCAAGGACCGACACGGCGCCGACTATTGCTTTGGCCCCACCCACGAAGAGGTGGTCGTCGACCTGGTGCGCCGCGAGCTGAAGTCCTATCGCGAGCTGCCCACCAACCTCTATCAGATCCAAGGCAAGTTTCGCGACGAGCGTCGTCCACGGGCAGGCCTCATGCGCGGTCGCGAGTTCATCATGAAGGACGCCTACTCCTTCGACGTCGACGCCGAATCGGCCGCCAAGTCCTACGACTCGATGTACGCCGCGTACAAGCGCATCTTCGCCCGCTGCGGTCTGGACTTCCGCCCCGTGGAGGCCGACACCGGATCCATCGGCGGCGCCAAGAGCCACGAGTTCCAGGTGCTCGCCGAGTCGGGAGAGGACAATATCGTTGCCTGCGATACCTGCGAGTACGCCGCCAACGTCGAGCAGGCTGCAATTCGCGCCGCGAGCGAGCCTGGCATTCAAGGCGGCGGTGAGCTCAGCAAGGTGTCAACGCCCGGCAAGAAGACCATCGCCGATGTGGCCGCCTTTATGAAGATTGCGCCGAGCTCGCTCATCAAGTCGCTGGTGTACATGGCCGACGATAAGGCCATCATGGTGCTCCTGCGCGGCGACCGCAGCCTCAACGAGATTGCTCTCAAGAAGCTCACCGGTGCAACGGAACTCTTTCCCGCCCGCGAAGGACAGCTGCAAAAGGCCACGGGCGGACCGGTTGGATTCGTTGGCCCCGTCGGCGTCGACATGCCGGTCTATGCCGACATGGAACTCAAGGGAGCCAGTGGCGCCGTCGTTGGCGCCAACAGCATGGACACGCACCTGAGCGGCGTCGACCTGGCTCGGGACGTCAAGGTCACGGAGTACGTCTCGCTGCGCCAGGCCGAGCCCGGCGAGCCATGCGCGCGCTGCGAGGGCCACTACGTGAGCTACAAGGGCATCGAGGTTGGCCACGTCTTCTCTCTTGGCACCGTGTACTCCCAGCCCATGAACTGCAGCTTCCTCGACGAGAATGGCAAGAGTCAGATCGCCGTCATGGGCTGCTACGGCATCGGCATCACCCGTATCGCCGCCGCCGCCATCGAGCAGAATCACGACAAGGGCGGCATCATCTGGCCGATGTCCATCGCGCCCTATGAGGTCACCGTCTTGCCGCTGCAGACCAACGACGAAGAGGTTGTGCGTGCTGCCAATGAGCTCTACGAGTCGCTGCTCGATCAAGGCGTAGCCGTGCTGCTCGACGATCGCGATGAGCGCCCCGGCGCCAAGTTCAAAGACGCTGACCTCATTGGCGTGCCGCTTCGCATCGCCATCGGCAAGCGATCGCTCGGGGAGGGCACCCTCGAGCTCAAATGGCGACGCGAGAGCGAGTCGAGCAACATCCCCGCGCAGGGTGCGGCGCAGGCCATTGCCAAGCTGGTGGCCGATGAAAAAGCTCGACTGCGCGGAGCGGGCGCGTGAATCGCGATCGACTCATCGTTGCTCTCGATCTGCCGACGCGCTCGGCGGCCGACGCGCTCGCCGACATGCTGAGCGCAGAGCTGAGCTGGTTCAAGATCGGCCTCGAGCTCTACAGTGCAGAGGGGCCCGAGTTGGTTCGCAGCTACAGCGATCTCGGTCGCAAAGTCTTCGTGGATCTCAAGCTGCACGACATTCCCGAGACGGTTGGCCGCGCCACGGCAAGGCTGAGCAAGCTCGGGGCCGGCATGCTCACCGTGCACGCCGCGGGCGGGCTGGCCATGATGAAGGCAGCTGTGCAGGCAGCCGGCGGCAAGGCCTCGGGGACCCGCCTGAAGATTCTCGCCGTCACCGCTCTCACCTCCCTCGATCAGGAGGATCTGCGCTCGGTTGGTATCGACATGCCGCTGCAGGATCTGGTCGTCAAGCGCGCGCTGCTTGCCGCCGCAGCCGGTTGCGATGGCGTGGTGGCATCGCCGCACGAGGCGCAGGCCCTGCGTGCGCTCGTGCCGGCCGACTTTCTTATTGTCACCCCTGGCGTTCGACCGGCCGGTGCCGAGCTGGGCGATCAGAAGCGGGTGATGACCCCGGCCCAGGCTCGCAAAGCGGGTGCTGACATGGTGGTCGTTGGTCGACCCATTCGCGACGCAGCGGATCCTGCGGCGGCAGCGCGCGCCATCGTTGCGGAGCTTGGCCTATGAGCGGCCGGCGGGTGGTCTACGGCATGGGGCCGGTGGCTGAGCTGATGCGCTCGCGAGCTGGCGACATCGACTGCGTATTCGTCTCGGAAAAGCGCGTCGCCAAAGGCGGGGCCGATCCGGTAGCCAAGCTCATGGCCGACGCCAAGAATCGCGGTCTGCGCTACACCGAGGTGAGCCAGCAAGAACTGGATCGCCTGTGCAACCAAGAGCTTCATCAGGGCATCGCCGCCATCACTGGCGAGTTCGTCTACAAGGAGCTCTACGACCTGATCGAGTCGGCGCCGCGCCCGGGCCTTTTGGTCGCTCTCGATGGCGTCACCGATCCACACAACCTGGGCGCCATCCTGCGCTCGGCGCTACTGCTTGGTGCCAGCGGCGTGATCCTTCCCAAAGATCGCGCCGCCCGCGTGACGCCTATCGTCACCAAGTCGTCTGCCGGAGCCAGCGAGCACATACCCATTGCCCAGGTCACCAACTTGGTGCGCGCGCTCGAAGAGCTGCGTGAGCACGACTACTGGAGCGCGGGCGTGGCCAGCGGCCCCAAGGCCCAGCCACTCGAGAGCGTCGACGCCTCTATGTCGTTGGTGCTCGTGCTTGGTTCCGAGGGCAAGGGCATTCGACCTCTGGTGGCCAAGGCCTGCGACTTTCATCTCGAGATTCCCATGAGCGCTAGCGCGGTCGGTTCCTTCAACGTCAGCGTTGCGGCTGCGATTGCGCTCTACGAAATCGCTCGCCAACGCCGTCTGCTAGGCTAGGCAAGGCTAGACTAAGCTAAGCTGGGTCTCGCTCTAGCATCGGCCCTGTGCCTACTCGGGGGATGTCGCCGAGGAGACACGCTCGAGGAAGCGCGCCTTGATGAGCTTTTCGCCATGGCCGGGGAAGTAGGCGTAGACGGCATCCGCCTGGCTGCGCAAGACCTCGCCTTCGCCCCAGCGCTTGTGCTGAATGCGATCGCCTTTGTGAAAGCCGCTAGGTGAGACCGCGCGCGGTCGGGCGACCTTCAAGGCTCGAGGGCGCTGCATGGCGCGCCGCTCTTCAATGGCCTCGCTAACCTGTGCGTGCTCGCTGGCGCTGAGTCCTGGCTCTCGCTGCTTGGCGCGCAAACCAGCCAGTTCACGCCCGGCCTTCAGGCTGGCCTGGTGGGCGGCGTGGGCGGCATCGCGCTGGCAGTTGTCACAGTGTCCACAGCGGTAGCTCGATCCTGGCTTTTCATACTCGAAGTAGCGCAAGAGCAGGCGCGTGCGACACAGCGTGGACTGTGCATAGCGCAGCATGATGGCCAGGCGGCCCTGGTCGGTGTCCTGCCGTGCGCTGTAGATGCGACTCGCTTCTGCGAGTTCTTCTAATGCTGGCGGGCGGCGCGACTTGGCAGAGAATCGCCCATCCGAGTGCTCATTGACCAGATCGATGGCCTCCAGGAAGGACAGGATCACTCGCGACTTCTTGCTTGGCGTCTCCGAGGCCTCGGCGATGGCCTTGAGTTCTTGTGGCCCTTCATGTTTCGAGAGTGTGATCAAAGAGCCCGCCACCCGCTGAATCTGGTCGGCCGTTGGATAGCGTCCACCGAGGAAGAAGTCCTGAATGCGTTTGTCGGCGCCCTGGTAGAGCAAGAGGCACAGCGACTCCTTGCCGTCGCGACCTGCACGGCCGGCCTCCTGGTAGTAGCTCTCCAGCGATCCGGGAATGTTGTAGTGGATGACCGCGCGCACATCGGCCTTGTCGACGCCCAGGCCAAAGGCGTTGGTGGCGACCATGACTTGCGGCCCCGAGCCGCTCATGAATTGCATGTGTGCCAGGTCGCGTTGCTTGGACGACATCTTGCCGTGGTAGGTGTTGCACTCGATGTCGCTCTCTCGGAGGGCCAGCGCGATGCTCTCGACGATCTTGATGGTCGCCGCGTAGACGATGCAGGTGCCATCGATCTCGCTGAGAGCAGCTTTGAGCTTGCGCACTTTGCTAGCGCTGCTCGAGGCCTTGTTCACGGTGTAGCGCAGGTTGGGGCGCTCGAGGCCGGTGTCGATGATGTCGTCTCGATCCATGCCGAAGACGCCAAGGATGTCAGTGCGCACCTTGGGTGGGGCCGTGGCCGTCAATGCCAGCACAGGCGGTGAGCCAAGGGCACGCACGGCCTCGCCCAGGGCCAAATAGGCCGGGCGGAAATCGTGGCCCCATTGCGAGATGCAGTGCGCCTCATCAATGACGAAGAGCGATACCGGCGTCGCTTCCAGCACTCGCCGGAAGTCGGGATTGCTCAAGCGCTCCGGGGTGACGAAGGCGATGCGAATCTCAGCTTTCTTTAGCGCGCTGAGGTTGTCGCGAAAGCTTCGCACGCCGATGGTGGAGTCAAAGCGCCTGGCGGCAATTCCCAGTGCTTCGAGTTTGTCGTGCTGATCGCGCATCAGGGCAATGAGCGGCGATACCACGATGGTGAGATGTGGCAGCAGGGTAGCGGGTAGCTGATAACAAAGGGACTTGCCCGCGCCCGTCGGCATGATGGCCAGAGTGCTCTGTGCCGCCAGCACGCGCTCAATGACGCGCTCTTGCCCCTCGCGGAAGCCTGCAATGGAAAAGCGCTCCCGTCCGTAACGGAGCAGTTGCGGGCCGCGCAATGGGCTTGCGTGCACAGATGGAGTTGCAGAATTCGACACCAGCGTGGAAACGTCGCGCAATCGTCAGCGTGGGTGCAAGTGCAAAGCGCGCCCACGCCACAGGCACTTGATTCTCCCCGGTGATCGTGGTCCAGTCAGCGACTCTAATGACCGGATTTACAGGTAAGAAAGCTCGTGTAGCGGTAGTTGGTGCCACAGGCATTGCGGGACAAGAGTTCCTCGATATCTTGCGAAACCATCCATGGTTCGAGGTGGTGGCCATCGCTGCATCGGCCAGGTCCGCGCACAAGACCTACGCCGAGGCGCTCACGACGGCTTCCGGGCAAGTCGCCTGGTACGGAGGCGGGCACGTTCCTGCCGAGTACGCCAGCATGATGGTGCAGGATGCCGAAGCCCTCGAGCTCGACGGCATCGACTGCGTGTTTACGGCCATCGATTCCGAACCTGCCAAGCGCCTCGAGCCAAAGTACGCCAT
>JAHEAK010000906.1 GCA_024642805.1 Kofleriaceae bacterium
GCACCAGATTTATTCTCACTGCCACCATTCTCATTGTGCCGACCACCGCGATGGGCGCCACCTTGCCTCTGTTGACTCGGAAGCTCACTCGAGGAGCTAGCGATCTGCGGGCGCTCGGATCCCGTCTCGGCCTGCTCTACGCCGCAAACACCCTCGGCGCCTTAGCCGGGGCCGCTGGAGCTGGATTCTGGCTGATCCCCTTGTGGGGCGTGTCATCGAGCAATCAGCTGGCAGCGGGGGCCGCCGTGGCCGTCGGATTGGGCGTGGCGCTCATGAGCTGGCAGCGGGCCAGAACCAAGGAGAGCAGCGAGGCGAGCCCTGATGAGGTCGATGTCGATGTCGATGTCGACGCCGCCGCAAGCATCGAAGACCAAGGGCTCGCTGAGCAGGTCGACGCCGAGCCTTCGCCCGAAGCCGCCGTCTACCGTGCCAGCGAAGCTCACCGTCGCACGGTGCTCTGGCTCTACGCCATCAGTGGTGCCACGGCCATGGCGCTCGAGGTCTTGTGGAGCCGCACCCTGGCCATCGTCAATGGCTCCTCGACCTACAGCTTCACCATTGTGCTGTGCACCTTCCTCGTCGGCATCTCGATAGGCTCGGCGTTGGCCGCACGCTTATGGGGCCGCACCCATCGTCCGCTTTTGGTCTTGGCTGGGCTCTTTCTCTTTGCGGCGGGCGGCATCACCCTCTTTCATCTGCTAGCCGACGAGCTACCCGACATGTTCCTATCGATGGTCGAGGGGACGACCATGTCAGTAGACACCGTGCTTGGCGTGCACGTTTTCCTGAGCGCTCTCATCATCGTGCCCACGGCCCTGGCTCTCGGCGCCGTCATGCCGGTTGCCATCCGCGCGTATGTTGGTGGCGTTGATGAAGTAGGTCGCGACGTCGGTAAGGCCTATGCCGCCAACACTCTCGGTGCCATCCTGGGCTCGGTGGCCGGGGGATTCATCCTCCTGCCCGGCCCAGGCCTCGAGCTGGGCGCGCGACTGGCTGCCATGTCCATGATTGGCCTGGCGCTATGGGCGGCATGGCTGCACGCGCGCAAGCCGACGATGCCAGTACTGGCCGCCATCATGAGCGCCCTGGTCTGGCTCTCGCCCGCGTGGAATCGCAGCAACTTCACGGCGGGCCTCTTCCGTACCCATCAGGCCAGTCGCTACATCCAGGATGGCGGTCTCTTCCACCGCGACGTCGTGTACTACCGCGATGGCATCTCGACGACGGTCTCAGTCGAGAAGCTCGCGGGCGGCTGGGTCTTGCGCAACAACGGCAAGGTGGAAGCCTCCAACCGCACCGACATGCCCACGCAGATCCTGGTCGGATTGATGCCTGTGCTCTTCCAGGGCGGAGCCGAGCAAGAGGTTTTCCTGGTCGGCTACGGCTCCGGCGTCACGGTTGGCTCCATTGCGGTTGCGCCCATGGTCAAGCGCGTCGATGTGGTCGAACTTGAGCCCGCGGTCTTCGAGGCCGCCGATCGATTTTTCGGAAGCTTCAACAACCAGCCGAACAAGAACCCAAAGGTCAAGCGCCTGCTCGGCGACGGCCGCAACGTCCTGTTGGCTGGTGGACACAAGTACGAGGTCATCATCTCCGAGCCCTCCAATCCGTGGATTGCGGGCGTGGCAACGCTCTTCACTCGTGAGTTCTATCGGTTGGCTAAGAGGCACCTCAAACCCGAGGGCGTCTTCTGCCAGTGGGCTCAGCTCTACGAACTCGGTCCTCGCAACGTCAAGATGATCTATCGGACTTTTTCTGAGTCCTTTCGATACGTCTACGCCTTTACTCCTGGCGACGAGACCACCGACACGATCCTGCTTGGCAGCGACCGCCCACTCAACCTCGATCTCGCGCCCCTGCGCAAGATGATGGCTGACTCGCAGCCGCTGCGCGACGAGCTCTTGCGCGCGGAGATTCAGGTCGCCGAAGACCTGGTGGCTAGCATCTTGCTCGCCCCCGATGAAGTGGCCTCCTTCACTGCCGGCGCCGAGATCAACACGGATGACAATGCCAAACTCGAGTACGCG
>JAHEAK010000253.1 GCA_024642805.1 Kofleriaceae bacterium
CTTTGTCGGCGGCTTCCGCAACTTGCAGGGCATCGTCGCAGATTGACACGAAACTGTTGAGCGTGCCGTCCGCCTCATGACGACGACGAATGAGTGCCTCGACAAGCTCCGCCGAACGCAAGCTCTTGTCTTCGAGGCGTCGACAGATTTCCGTAACCGATAAGCTGCACAGGGCATCGTCGGACTCGAGCCTCGCTGTGACGTTGGTGGCGTTCATGGCCCGAAGGATAGGCGCTTGTGCGAAAGCTCCCAAGCTCCATTCCCAAACACGTAAACACTCTCGGGCATGTACGGCGATATCGGCACCGTGAGGGCCATTTCGCTCGCATTGACAAGTACTGGGGTCGAGCCTAGGATCAAATGATTACGCTCCTATGTCCACGGCCGATAGCAAAGACGGCGCGACAGCAGACGAGGCCGATGCCACGGACGCCATGGCGCCGACCTTGGACTCTGGAGCCCGGCCGCATGCAAAGGCCGACGTAGGCGCTGACACCGAGCTGGCTCCCGCCGGCCACGGATCCGCTGCCGGCTCGGGGGCCCGGTCCGGGGGCTCTGCGCCGACGGGCGGCGCCGCCAACTCTCCCGACGAGATCATCGGCACCATCCTCAACGATCGCTACGAGGTCACGGCCAAGATCGGCCAAGGTGGAATGGGCGCGGTCTACGAGGCCAGGCACACGCTCATCGGCAAGCGCGTCGCTCTGAAAGTTCTTCTCGACAAGCACGCCGAGAAAGAGCAGGTCGTTGCCCGCCTCAAACAGGAGGCCCGCCTGGCCTCCTCGATCGGTCACGACAACATCATCGACATCACCGACTTCGGTACCACCAACACGGGTCGCACCTTCGTGGTCATGGAGTTTCTCGAAGGCGAATCCCTTGGCGCATGCATCGCCAGGCAGGGTCGCATCGAGCCCGCCCGCATCGTCGCCATCGCCACCCAGATCGCCAGCGCGCTGCACGCCGCGCACGAAAAGGGCATCGTTCACCGAGACATCAAGCCCGACAACATCTTCCTCATCAAGCGCGGCGGCACCGATTTCGTCAAGGTGGTGGACTTCGGCATCTCCAAGTCCATGCTTCCCGAAGAGAGCGATGACGTTCGCCTCACGCAGACCGGCATGGTGCTTGGTACCCCGCTGTACATGTCGCCAGAGCAGGCCCAGGGCGAGGACGACCTCGATCACCGAATCGACATCTATGCTCTAGGTGTTATTCTGTATGAGGCCGTCACCGGTGAAGTACCCTTCCGCGGCAAGAACTACCTGAACATTCTCACGCAAGTTATCGGTGACGAACCCACCCGCCCCTCGGAGCTGGTGGCCGACATCGATCACGATCTCGAGTCAGTCATCCTCAAGGCCATGGCCAAGGAGCGTGACCAGCGCTACCAGACCATGGGCGCCTTCCTTGAAGATCTGCAAGCCCTGGCCGATCCAGATGTAAAGAGCACTGGCGCTCGCATCACAGCTGCTCGCTGGCGCAAGAAGCGCGAGCGACGCTCCAAGAGTCGGTACGCGGCCTGGATCGCCGGCGTCGTGGCCGTCGGTGGGGCCTCGGCCTTGGCCGTAACCATGTTGATGGGCGGCGAAGCGGCTAGCAAGTCGCGTCAGCGCGCCGATGCCGAGCGCTTGCAAGCCCAGAACGCCAAGCCGAGCAAAGCAGTGGTACCAGCCGACGCGGCCGTCAAGGAACCGGCCTTCGTCAGAGCCAAGATACGCCTGGAATCAACGCCACCTGGAGCGCTGGTGTATCGCGACCTGCGCCTGGTCTGCGAGGAGCCCACGCCTTGTGACTACCTACCAGCCATGACCGGTGAGCAAATCGAGTTGCGCGTTGAGCTCGATGGCTACCAGACTGGTGTCTTGCACGTGACTCCCGAGTTTGACGACGGACAAACTGCTCGCATCAAGCTGGAGAAAGTGGTTGAAGACGTCGAGGACACGCGTCCGCACCGAAACCATGGCGGGCGCAACACGGGCACCAGCGAGGGCAAGGACACCGACACGGGTCGCGATACTGGCAAAGGCGGCAGCACCGACACCGGCGACTCTGGCCAGGGTTCGATTGACGTGATTCCCAATCCTCACCGCGGCCCGAGAGAGTAGTGTCGGCGGAGCGGCAGCGGCGAGCACGGACGCGTCACCCTTGCCCGATGGCAACGCTGACCATGCTGGCCGTGGGGATAGGTGTTACTCTTAGTACCGCTTTTGTTAGTACCGCTTTTGGCGTCTCGGTGGCGTTCGCTGACGAGCTTGCCGAAACCGCTTTACGTGTCGACGCCTGCCCCGAACAAGCGCCACTGGCCGAGGGCCAAAGCCAGGAAGACTACGAGCTCGAGCGCACCAAGCGCGCGGGCGATTCCTATGACAAGGGCCTGGTGCTCTACGACGAGGGTGATTACCGCGCCGCCGTCGACGCCTTCGTAGATAGCTACTGCAGCAAGGCCCACCCTTCGGCCTTCTACAACATCGCGCAGAGCTACGAGCGATTGCTCGACTTCGAGTTGTCCATCCGCTACTTCGAGCGCTACGTGGCGGAATCTGACCCCAGCGCCGCAACCACCAAGAAGGCCGCGCTGCGTGCCGACGTCTTGCGCAAGCTTCCGGCTCAGATCCGTGTCGCTACCAGTCCAGAGGGGGCAAGCGTCATCATTCGCAACAGTGCGGGCGTCACCGCCCGCGGTATTGCCAACGCGAAGGAGCCCATCGAGGTCACGCAAGGTCGATACACCATGCTGATTGAAAAGCCCGGCTACGAGAGCGTCGAGCGCGAGATCAACACCGAGCCTGGGCAACCCTACTCGGAATACGTAAACCTGCAGCCAAACCTCGCCGAGCTGGAAATCACCGCGACACCGGCTCGGGGTCGGATCTTCTTGGGCGACCGACTGGTGGGCGTCGGAAGCTACGAGGGCAACGTTCCCGTTGGCAGCTACGAAATCACCGTCGAAGCCGAGGGCAGCAAGACCCAGAAACAAGTCGTGCAATTGACAGCCGACCAGCGCCTGATCGAGAGCATCGTTCTCGAGCGGGAAGCAACCTCCGGTCGACGAACGCTCCTGGTAGGCACCATGCTGGGCCTGGGCCTTGGCAGCGGCGTGGCCATTTCGCGCGTCTTTCAGCAAGACAACTCGATCACCTTCGTAGGTGCACTGGCCACCACGGGCTTTGGCTTTGGCGGCGCGTACTACGGCATTCCCAAGGACACCAGCATGGGCGACGCCTGGTACATCCTCGGTTCCTCCGTCGTCGGTCTCTTCGAAGGCTCGATCGTCGGATCCTTCTTCGGCTGCTCGCATGAAGATGTGCGCGGTGTCCTGGGTGAAACCTGTAACGACTCCGCCATCACAGGTGCCGCGCTCAGTGGTGGCATCGCCGGTATCATTGGCGCAGCACTCACCTACCAGCGCTTCAAACTCACCACTGGCGACGTCGCTCTCCTCGGCTCGGGAGCCTTCTGGGGCATTGGCTCAGGAGCCGTTCTCTTTGCCATCTTCGATTCCGATGTGCGCGTTCGCGATCCCATGCTCTTTGCCGGTCTCAACCTCGGCCTCATCTCGGCAACAGGCTTGGTCGCCAACTCGAACGTGAGCCTTCGGCGCATCGCCATCATCGATCTGGCTGGTGTCGGCGGCGTGCTCGCAGGCGTGAGTCTCGGCAAGGCCTTTGACAGTGGTGACGAAGAGCTTCGCCAAATCACCTTGCTCGGTGGGGTCACGGGACTGGTCGCAAGTGCCTTCCTCACCCGCTATCTCGATGACAACGCCGATGACAAGGATGCCTCAGAGAAACTCTTGCCACACATTGGCAGCGCCGAAGATCTTGCAGGTCACCCGGTTCTCAGCCTGGGCCTATCATCAGGTTTTTGAGGGCTTCGGGCCTTTGATCGCAGGAGAGTGGCAATTAGGTGTTACAACGAACGACACGAGCCGACAGCTCGCGTTGCAATGAATGTTCGCCTGGGTACCAAAGTATCTTGAGGGAAGCTTTCTCGTTAAAGGACAGAGACGCTATACTTGACAACGGTGGCTCGCAACTCGGACAAAGTTACAGGGACCACCGATCGAATTTTCGATGTGAAAGTCGGTGGCAGCAGCGAGAAATGGCACTACCGAGAGCCTGCTACCGAGAGCATGCGCATCAGCGCCCTCGATAGCCAGAGCGACTTCGACAGCCAGCTGCAGGGTATCGATGAGTTCGCGGAGAGCGAGCGTGGAACCGACCCGGATGCCCGCCCCAAGGTGGCTTTTGGCGTGACGATGCCGGCTCCGATCGACGTCATCGGCCGTGGAAACGCAGCCGATGGACTGTTGGCTGAGCTTCGAGGCGGCAGTCAAGAAGCGCTATATGAGGTGCCCAAGATCGGCGATCTCGTTGCTGATCGCTACCGAGTCATTCGCTCCCTCGGTGAGGGCGGCATGGGCGTTGTCTACGAAGTGAGTCACGCGCGCCTGGACCGCTCCTTTGCTCTCAAGCTTCTGCGTCCCGATAAGGGTCGTGAGCGCGACAAGCGCGCCGCCTTCTTCCGCGAGGCAAAGTACGCAAGCTCCCTGGTCCACAAGAATCTCATCTCCGTCCTCGACTATGGTGAGGACGCCGTCTTTGGCGCCTTCATGGTCATGGAGCTCGCCGCCGGCCTGCCACTCTCCGAGTTCCGGCGTCGACGTGGCAAGCTCTCGGTCAAGCGCGCCTGCGATATCGTTCTGCAGATCGCGCAGGCACTGGCCTATATCCACAGCCAGAATCTCATCCACTGCGATCTCAAGCCACAGAACGTCATGCTGGTTCACTCCGAGGCCAGCACGCGCAAGTCCTACAACGTCAAGCTCCTCGACTTTGGACTGGCACAAACCCGCAACTCGAGCCCCGGCTCGGTCTTCGGCACGCCGCGCTATATTTCGCCCGAAGTGGCGATGAGCGAGGCCCCCACCGATCTTTCCGATGTCTACTCGCTTGGCATTCTCCTCTTCGAGCTCTTGACGGGAAGCCCACCCTTTTCAGGTGACGCCAGAGACCTGATGCGGGCGCACATTCGAAATGTTCCGCCCAGCCTGGCGACCATGCGCGGCGAGCCCGTCGACGCCGCACTCGAGCAGCTGGTGTCGACCGCACTGGCCAAGTATCCCGATCGTCGACAGCGATCGATGTCGGCGTTCATCTACGAGCTAAAGAACTTCATGCAGATGTCAGGCATGGTGTCCAAGCGCGCCTCTCAGGCGGCCGCCGCTGCTTCGGTCGTTCAGACACCGGCCCACGACGAGCGCAGCTTGATGGCCCTGGCTTGCTTCGATGCGGTGCGACTGCCTCTGGCTTCGATCGCGCGCGAGGGAACCATCTTGGCCGCCAATGCCGCCTTCTCCAAGTTCGTGATCGGCATGCGAGTTGGTCTCGAGGGTTCCAACATCCGCGAGACCCCGCTTGCCAGTGCCTGGACCAACATCGAGCGAGACATCGAGGCGGCCTGCAACGGCGCGACGATTGGTCGCCGCGTCGAGATCGACATGAGTTCGGGCGAGACGGTGAGGCTGCAGATGTGGCTCGAGCCAACCAAGAGCAGCACGGTGGTCGTGCTCTCTTTGCACCCAGAGCAATAACTCCCTCGGCAGCCGCGCAGCCATGGCCCGCGCGAAGTAGGCACCTGCCAAGCCTCGCCAGCAGTGGGCTGTGGCCGCCCACAGGCGCGGGTCCTACCGCTTTGTTCACTTTGTCTGCGACTGCTGCGCGGAGGGCGACTCTTCAAAGTGAAGTGAAGAAACTCGCCTTGTTATTGTGCATGCTGGGGCTTGCACAGGCCTGCTCCACGGTCCGCGATCACGGCTGCGAGCGCTTCGCAACCATGGAGACCATGTGTGAGAGCAAGGTTGAGGACGCCCCGCGAGACCGGCTCTTGGCCACCATGATGTGCAGTGAGTCGCAGACCCAGGGCGACGATTGGCTGGGCGAACTGCAAGCTCGACAAGTGCAGTGCGCTCGCCAAAGCAGCAACTGCGAGGTCTATCAAGACTGCAAGTTTCACATCGAGCTGCCCTAGGCGAGCCTGGGCGAACCCTGGGCGAACTCTGGGCGAACCCTGGGTGAACTCTGGGCGAACCCTGGGCGAACCCTGGGTGAACTCTGGGCGAACCCTGGGCGAACCTGGGCAAGCAGCCCGACAACCACCGGCCTCGGGCTGAGCGGCGCGCCCCGCACTCGGAACGACGCCGCCACAAGACCGGTACTAGTGGCCGCCCATCGGTGGCAGCACGGGCAGCTCCATCGGATCGGTTGGACCCGGCGGCTTTGGTGCCTCCACTTCGATCTCCGGATCGACGGGTGGTGGGGTGATGCCAAAGAACTCGACCAGGTCGCGATCGATTTGCTGGCCCGCCAGACGACCAACCTTGCCAAGCACCCGCGTCTCCTCAGTCTTGATGTAGTACTGGGTTTGATTGGGCAGCTTCGGATCCGTTGACGGCTCCTGCATGGTCGGCAGTTGTCGGTAGAGCTCTAGGTAGCCGAGCGCCTGCTTCTTGTCGTCACGATAGCGAAGCGTCGCGATGTGAATGAGGTCTCCGGCCTGAAGCTTTGGCTCGTAGCCGGCTGGCTTGAGCTTGCCGACTCGCTCGATGAAGGTGCCCAGGGTGGTGTCGTTTTGGCCAGGGCTCGTGGCACTGCTCCACGTCGTGTGCTGGCCCTTCTCGTCGGTCGTGCTCCCCTTCAAGATCTCTTTGTCGCCCGCCGTGGTCTTGACCTCGACCGATTTGACGAACTCGTCCTTGTAGGTGTGTACCGCGTCCAGGCCCAGGCTGGTCTCGGCGCTCTCGAGCGGCTTGACGAGCTTTCCTGCGAGGACGTAGAGAATATTGCTCTGCACGTCGAGGGCGTAGCGATCGCCTCCGCCGTAGATGCTCTTGCTGGCGATCAGAAGAGTTCGTTGTTTGCCGTCGGCAAAGGCCACCGTGAGGTTGAGAGTCTTCTCCTGGAGATCGTACTTCTCGAAGTCGTCGCTGGTGATTGGCCCCACCTTGCGCAGCGCCATGAGTTTTTCGTATTCCTTCAAGAGGTCGCTGCCCTTGGTACCGATGGGATACTCGTGCGTGGTCACGACGGTCTCTTCGATCGTCTCCTCCTCGGCGGGGGCTTCCTCCTTGGCCTCGTCGGCGCTTGCGTCCGCTGGCGTGCCATCCTTGGGCTCCTCCGCGGGCGCCTTATCCTTGGCTGCGTCCGCTGGCGTGCCCTCCACAGGCTCGGCAGGCTCGACCGGCTTGTCGAGCTTCTTCTTCACGACCCGCGAGCGGTCCTCGTGGCCCCAGAGGTACTT
>JAHEAK010000907.1 GCA_024642805.1 Kofleriaceae bacterium
GCCGGCCCTCCGGGCGGAGCCCCTGCTCGTTGACCTTCTGGCCCTGGCGGTGGCCCCCGGGCATCGCGGGCAGGGCCACGGGCGCCGGTTATTGCGAGAGGCCATCCACCGAGCCTCCCTGACTGAGTCCGGAGGCGCCGAGATGCGACTGACGGTCAGCGAGAGCAACGCCGCGGGCCGGGGCCTCTTTAGTTCAGCAGGATTCGAGATCCTGGATCCGAATCACGGCGCGTACCCCCAGGGCCAGCGGGCGATTCGGATGCGCCTTTCGCTGCCACCTTCCGGGCCGCCGCGCGCGCCGCAAACACTTGCATGATGTAGGGGAAGCCCACGTGCACGGTGTTGAGGGTTGGCGCTAGCTGTGCGGAGAGGCCGAAGAGGATGACGACCGCGCGCTCCACGAAGAACCAGCCATCGGGATACTGCACTGACTTCATCAGCTCGCGAAGTTGATCGCGTTTGACCTCCGGGTCAGCGAGCTTCTGCGCGACCTCTGGCGAAATCTTGCTGAAGTCTTTGATGTCCAGACTCATCAACTTTTCGAAGTAGGAGCGCACGGCCTGTTCCAGCAAGACGTGATCACCATCCTCGGCGACAAAGCCCATGGTGCCGATGCCCTTGACCACTAGATCGTCTTGCCCGGTCATCACGCCCGAGAGGATGTCGAGCATGCCGTCGACCAGATTCTCCGAGACTTCACTCGCCGAGCCGAGATCGAGGATGACCAGGCGCACCTGACCGTCGGGGCCCGGTTGCACGAAGAAATTTCCCGGATGCGGATCGGCGTGAAAGAAGCGATGAAAGAAGAGCTGCTTGTAGAAGACCTGCACCAGCTTGGTGGCGACGGCGTCGGGGCTCAGTTCCATCTTCTTGAGCTCTTCGGCTCTCGAAATCTTTTTGCCCTCCATGTAGCTCATGGTCATGACCGTCTTGCAGCTGAGCTCGGGATAGAAGGAAGGGAAGAGCACGTCAGGATCGTCTGCGAAGTTCTTGCTCATGCGCACCAGGCATTGGGCTTCGTTGTCAAGATCCGTCTCGCGGGCCAGCATGTCGCTGAGCTGGTCGTGAACGCGCTCGATTTGGCGAATGGGCACGAACCAGCGATACACGCGAATGGCCCATCCGAGCACGCGCATGTCGATCTTGATGATGGTAGCCACATTGGGATAGAGCACTTTGACGGCAACTCGATCGCCATCCTTGGTGATGGCTTCGTGCACCTGGCCCAAGGACGCGGCGGCGATGGGCGTCTTGTTGAAGCTGGTGAAGAGCTCCTCTGGTGACTTGCCCAGACCTGTGCGAATCGCCTTGGCGACTTCGCCGTAGGGACGATGTGGCACCTCATCCTGCAGGGCCTCCAACTCCTCACCGTAGGCGCGTGGCAAGAAGCTGCCCATGATGGACAGGATTTGCCCGAGCTTGATGTAGACGCCACGCAGTCGAACGAAGCCTTTGTACATCCGTCGCGCATTGCGGCGGTGTACCGACTTCCAGCGTGCACTCACCCGCTCACGGCCCAGGACGCGCTGCAATCCCAGTTGCAACATGTAGCTGCAAAAGATCAGGCCAAAGAGCCATATCGCGCGAATCAACCTGAGGACAGCCCACACCTTGTGTCGAAACTAACATCATTTCGCGCGCGGCCCGCTCGCGCTTTTCGCAGCAGGTGACTTTCAGCGAGCAGCCATTTTTTTGCGGGAGTGACTCGACAACACGAGAAGTGGCTTTTTCTGCTGATGCTGTCCCGCTTTGCCCTTGCGGCCCGCGATCGATTCCTAGAGACTGAATTTACAGGTCGGGGTGGCAAGCCTCGTACAAAGCGATTTGCATGAAATCCCGGGGTGAGCAGGTACGCGCTGACGAGACTTCGTTTCTAACGAGGCGGATGAACCAGGCACAAGCACCGGGCACAAGCGACCAGACCTGCTCACGAGTCGCGGCCCGCTTGCTGCGCCAACATGTCGGCGGGCAACCAGCCCGCGACGAGCTGAGCGCCAACGGCTCCGTGCCGGCGTCCATGAGGGC
>JAHEAK010000003.1 GCA_024642805.1 Kofleriaceae bacterium
GGCCGTCGGGAGAGATATAGGCGCTCGAGCCCTGGTACTCGGCCTCGGCCTTGTCCAGGCGCGCTATCAACTCTTCCGACTTGCTCGGTCCTGCTGCTGCCTGGCTATCCCCCTCTTCGCTGAGATCGATGAAGAGCGGGTTGGCAGCCAACTTGGCGTCGCGAATCTTGTCGGAGAGCGCGCTAACAGCCTCGTGCAGATCCGCCAGCGAGACGAAGAGAAAGCGGTTGTTCCAGAAGTAGGCCTTGGACTCCGAGTCGTCGTCCATGACCCGACTGATGAGATCGCCATCCATCGCGCGCAGCTTGGGATCGATGAGCGCCGCTGCCTTGGCGGTGGACTCTGGGCTCTTGCCATCGACGACGACGAAGACCGTGCCGAAGGTGCGAATGCGCTCCTTGAGTAGATTGAGATCGCGAACCGACTGTCGCTCGGGCGGCAAGAGGTTGGAGAACTCCGAGCGCACGGGCAAGAGCGAGGCGAGGTAGCCCGAGACCAAGGCCAAGAGGAGCGAGACCGCCAGCACCGCGTAGCGATTGCGATCGATCCACTGCACATAGCGCTGTGCACCGGGCTTCAGAGTCTGTGTGCTTGGAGCGCTCAAGGAAATGACGGCAGGGAATGGCAGAAGTCAGCAAAGGTTGCGCGAGAAAGATGATTTACTCTCACCGTGGGCCATAGTAGGGTCGCCCCGCGTCATAGCAAAAGCGCCCCTTCGGGTGAGGAAAGTGCCGCAAGCTAGCGTTACCATTATGATTCGTCAAGCATTGATACTCGCAGCCGGCATGGGAACACGTATTCGCGAAGGGGCAAGCGACGTGCCCAAGCCTTTGCATACCGTGCTCGGCATCTCCCTTCTCAAGCGCACCATCACCAGCCTGGCGAACGCCGGGGTCGAGCACATCGCGGTGGTGGTCGGCTATCGCGCCGAGCTCATTCGCGCTGCCATCGAGGGTGACTCTAGCTATCGAGAGCGCGGCCTGCGCATCGAGGTCATCGACAACCCTGAGTACCAAAAGTCCAATGGTGTCTCGGTGCTGGCTGCGCGCGGGCACTTCCAAGGACCTTTCCTTTTGACCATGGCCGATCACGTCTTTGACGATGGCGTCGCCGAGTGCGCGGCCGCCGCCGACATGAGTCTTGCCGACTTGCATCTGTGCGTCGACTACCGGCTCGAAGAAATCTACGACATGGACGATGCCACCAAGGTGTCGACCATCGACGGTCCCTTCATTCGCACCATCAGCAAAGAGCTGGCCACGTACGACTGTGTCGACTGCGGCGTATTCGCGGTGTCCTCGGCTCTTCTCGACGAGCTCGATGCCGTGCACCAGGAGCGAGGCGACTGCTCGCTCTCGGAAGGCGTGGCTCGCCTGGCCCAAAAGCGGCGCGCCCGCGTCGTCGATATCGGCAGCTCGTTTTGGCAGGACGTCGATACCCAGCCAGCGCGCGAGCGTGCCGAGCTTATCCTTTCCGGCAAGAATCCCGCTAGTGAGTCATTCACCGCTATGGCGGTGCAGCCAGCGGCTCTCACGCTAGATTAAGGGGTTTTCCCTAGCGTGTGTGATCGAGCAACATTGCCCGCGATGTACGCCCTGCGCTCGGTGAAGCGCGCCAAGCAGGCGCTCGTGCTCTGTCTCTTGCTAGGCCTGCTCGGCCACACTCGCCCGTTGCACGCGCAAGACAACGACAACGACACCGGCGCGGAGCTGGCCGGCCTCATCAAGCGCGCGCGCAACAACCCGCTGGCGGAAGCGGCCCACGAGCGCACGCAGGCCGCCGCTGCCAGCGAAGATCAGGTGGCCGGGCAGCGCTGGGCCAGCATCGAGGGCAGCGCCTTTGTCGCGCCCAGCCCGCGCGTGCGCTGTGACAACGCCGACTGCACACAGACCTCGCCACGCGATGTCAGCGTCAACGTTGCCGGTCTCTATGCAGGCGCCAACTTGAGCATCACCCAGCCTCTGTACACCGGCGGCAAGTTGCACTACGCCCGGCGTGCGGCGCGCGCGGCCAAGCAAGCCAACGCCGCCCTCGAAGAAGATCTGGCTGGGCGCGTGACGGTCATGGTCGCCCAGGCCTACTACGGCTACTTGCTTGCCCAGGAACTCCTGTGGATGCTCGAAGAGGGCGAGGAGCACATAGAGAGCGGCCGCAAGACCCTCGAAAAGAAGCTAGCCGAGGGCGCCCCCGACGCCGTGCTGCAAGATCGCTTTCGGGTGCAGGGCCTGCAGGCCGAAGTTCGTGCTCGCATCGCCGATGCCACCCACGCCAAGACCGTCGCCCTGGCCAGCCTGCGGGCGCTGGTCGGTGAGCCAGAAATGACGGTGGAGGGCGGACTCCTGGAGGCGCTGAGCTTCGTGATCCCGGGGACCAAGCCAGCCCTCGAGGATGCCCGCACCCGTGCCGCACGCCTGGCAGTTTCGGCCTATAGCGCCCTGGAAACGCTGGAAAAGCGGCGCTTTCTGCCGGATTTGGCGGTGATTGGCGGGGTCAAGCTCGCTCGTGCCCAGGGCGTGGATGACCCACCCGGCGCCTTTGCCAACGATCCCTTCAACACCTCTGGCGCCTATGTGGCGATCGCGGCGCGCTGGCAGCTGGCCCCCTGGGTCCAGGCCGCGCGCACTCGCGAGCAGACCGCCAAGAAGCTGGAAGCCAAGGCCACCGCCGAGGCTGCCGAACGACTCGCCAGTCTCGATCGCAGCAAAGCCACCGCCGAAGCCACCCTGGCTCGCGACAAACTCGCGGCACTGCGAGAAGGCGAGCGGGCCGGCAAGGCCTGGGTCGCCTCGGTTCTTCAGGCTGACGCCATCGGCGCCGCTTCCGCCAAAGATCTGGCCGACGCCTATCTCGCCTACTTTGCGGCCAGAGCAAATGTGCTAGAGAGCACCTACGACTGGAATATCGCTGTCTTTGAATTACGCCGCCAAGGCGGTGAATTTGCAGTAGCCCACTGATGTCTGAGGCAGGGACAAGCAACGCTCGCTCACTCCTGATTCACCTGCAGCCAACGACCCACACGCCATGAAAAAACGCTCGCTCTTCCTTCTTTGCACCGCCCTCGTTCTGGGCTTTCTGAGCTCGAGCGCATCGGCCGGTTCCGATGGCCCTGCCACCAAGACCGTTCGTCGAGTCAACAGCGGCATCGCCAAAACCCTGAGCGCCAAGTCCAAGTCAAACAAGGACGAGACCCAGCTACTCAACGAGGCGCGAGCGCAGCTGGGAGATTTTCTGGATATCGACGAGCTCGGCAAGCGCGCCATGAAAGACCACTGGGCCAAGCTCACGCCGGCGCAGCAGAGCGAGTTCTTGACCCTGCTTCGCGAGCTCATCGAGACCAACTACCTGCAGGGACTGCGCAGCAACGTCAAGTACAAGGTTCGCTACCTCGGCGAGCAAGAGGTTGGCGACTACGTGCAGGTACAGACGGTGGTCAACAGCCAGCGCAAGGGCCGACCTCTGCAGATCGAGGTCAACTATCTGCTGAGCAAACAGGGACAGAGCTGGCGCACCTTCGACATCGCCACTGACGGCGTGGGCCTGGTCGAGAACTACCGCGCCATGTTCAACTCGATCATCAGCAAGTCGGGCCCAGACGAGCTTCTCAAACGGATGCGCAGCAAGTTGGCTGCGCTTTCGCGCTAGTCCCGCTCAGCCGGTGTACGCTCGACGGGTCTTGGACTCCTTGAGCGCCTACTGGCCCCACCTCGTCGCTGCGGCCGACGTGGTCTTGGGTCTTGTTTGCACCGGGCACGTGCTCCTGACCAAGCGCGACCCGCGCGCGGCTGGCCTGTGGATCGGTCTGGTCTGGCTGGCGCCGGTTGCCGGCCTCTTGCTCTATGTTCTGATCGGCATCAATCGCATGTCGCGCCGAGCGGTGCGACGGGCCCTGGTGTCCAGGCAAAGTGCGGTGCTGCGCGAGTTCATCGTCGAGGGCGTGCCCTCGCGATCGGATGAGCCCCTGGTGGTCGGCAATGCCATCACGCCCCTTCGAGGCGGCGATCTAGCCTATCCCGAGATGATCGCTGCCATCGAGAACGCCAGCGACACCATCTTGATGTCGACCTACATCTTCGACAACGATCGAGCAGGCAAGCAGTTCTGCGCGGCCTTTGCAGCGGCCGTCAAACGCGGTGTCGAAGTGCGAGTCATTATCGACGCCGTTGGATTGCGCTACTCGATTCCGTCGATTCTCAGTCCGCTGCGTCAGGCCGGCGTGCAAGTCGCGCGCTTCTCGCGCACCGTCCTGCCCTGGCGCCTGCGCTACGCCAACTTGCGCAATCACCGCAAGATCATGGTCATCGACGGGTGCATCGGTTTCACGGGAGGCATGAACATTCGCGAGGAGTGCCTGCTTTCCCTTCAGCCCGACTCGCCGACCCACGATCTGCATTTTCGGGTGGAGGGCCCGGTCATCGCCGAACTGCAGCGGGTCTTGGTCGAGGACTGGGAGTTTTGCACCGGCGAATCGCTGCCGACGGCGCGCTTCTTTCCGCCTCTCCACGCATGTGGGGAGGTCAAGGCCAGGGCCATCCCCGACGGGCCCGATCGCGTTCAAGACCCGATCTTGTGGACGCGCATGGCCTCGCTCGCTCGCGCCAGGCAGCGCGTGCGCATCGTAACGCCCTACTTCGTTCCGGAGCCCTCGATGATCGCGGCTCTCGGGATGGTGGTCAGCGTCGGCACCCGCGTGGACATTCTGCTGCCGGCCGACAACAACTTGCGCATGGTCAAGTGGGCAAGCACCTCGCTACTCGAGCAAGTGCTGGAGCTCGGTTGCCACGTGTACATGGTGCGAGGCGCCTTCGACCACAGCAAGCTCATGCTCGTCGATGATCACGTGGTGCAAGTCGGCTCCGCCAACTGGGACGCACGCAGCTTTCGACTCAACTTCGAGTTCGATCTGGAATGCTACGACACACCCCTGGCAGCACAGCTGCACGAGCTCTTCGAGAAGAAGCGCGCCGAGTCAGATCCACTAAGCTTGGAAGACCTGCGCGCACGCGGACGGCTCGTGCGACTTCGCGATGGTTTTGCCGCGCTCTTGGCGCCCTACCTCTAGAGCTACCCTGGCCTAAGAGCTAGAAGACGTCGCTGACCACGACGTTATCGATGAAGATCCGCTGGGCATCCGAAGGAATCGAGAGCTCGGCCAACCCGATCTCGATGCGATTGATGAGCTCGGCGCCCGTGGGTGTCATATCGCCAAGCAGCTGGGACGGGCCGATGCCGCTAGCATCGAAGGCGAGCAGTCCGTTTGCTTCGAGCCTCAGCTTGAGGTCGAGATGGATCCACGTGTTTTGCCCAATGGGACCGTTGCCGTTGATAGCTTGCTCGGTTTCCTGCAGGCTCCACGCTTTCAAGTAGGCCTGGTTGCTACCGTCGTCCATATAGCTCATGCCCCCGAGCGGGTGACTATTAAGAGTTTCTCTGCGGGAGGCGTGCACGAAGCTGAGGTACTCGGGCGGTGGCGTGGTGAAATTGATGTCCATCTCCACTCGAATCGCGGTGGTGTCTGCGATCGCTATGAACAAGGCTGCCAGCCCGGAGTCTCCACTGCACTCCAGCGAGTAATTGCCCATATAGGGACGAGTCTGGGAAACCTCACAAAAGGCATTCCCCGCCGTCGTCAGACTCCACAAGCCTTGGCTGCCGTCCTCGAAATCCGTTGCGAAAGGCAGCTCAATGACACCAGGATCGACGGCGCCATCCAGGCCCCCCGTGCCAGCGTCGCCGCCACCGCCGTCGCCGAGCATCGGATCGTCGCCAGCATCGCTTCTCGCGTCGGCGGCTTGTCTCTCGAAGAGCAAGGAGCACGAAGCAAATTGCGACAGCGCGAGCGTAAGCCAGAGCAGCCCAGACCAACCGGTACCCACAGTCCTAGTCTACGTCGGCGCCGGCCCAGATTCTACTCATCAGTGCCGATGCCGAGCGGCTGGTCCCGCCCGGCGCCCGAAACGGCGCCCGAAACGGCGCCCGGGGCAGGCGGCAGGGGCGCAATGCGAAAGGCAGGTGCCCGATAGTTCTTGGGCAAGTAGTCTTCGGGAATCGCCATTGTGTTGCCATCGCGAGCCGCATGGTAGTGCGGTGACATGATCTCGACGCCTGCCTCGTTGAAGCGATCTTGGATGTGGGCATGCAACTCGGAGTAGATCCGAGCCATCTTCTGCGGCTGGTTGGTGTAGGCGTTGAGTTCATAACTCACGTAGAAGTCGTCCAGTGAGGTCTGCAGCACGAACGCGCCCGGCTCGCTGAGCACATCCTCCGTGGCTTGCGCAGCAGCGATCAAGAGCGCGTGCACCTGCTTCCATGGCACGTCATAACCGATGGTTACGGTGGTGTGCAAAATCAGACCGTGCTCCTCGGCACAGGTGCTGTAGTTGATGATGTGGTTGTTGAGCACCATGGCGTTGGCGATGGTGATTTCCACGTTCTTGATGGTGCGCACGCGAACCACCAGCAGGGTCTTCTCAACGACGTCACCCACGGTGTCTGCGATCTTCACGCGATCGCCCACCGAGAAGGGCCGCATATAGGTGAGGACGATGCCGGCAACCACGTTGGCGACGGCCGCCGTCGAGCCGAGGGAGAGCAGCAGACCAAGAAAGAGCGAGACCCCTTGAAAGGCCGGCGAGCTCGCTCCTGGCAAATAGGGGAAGACGATGACCACAACGAAGGCCAGAAACAGGAAGCGCACGATCTTGTAGGTCGGCGTCGCCCAATCCCGAAAGAAGCCGGGAACCGTGACCGTGCCCTTCTCGATCTCTCGAAAGACCAGTCGCAAAAATCGCAGACCGTAGGAGGCAACAAAGGCGATGACCGAGATGTACAGGACATTCGGCAAGTAACCGACCAACCCGCCCACAGCCCAGCCAGCAGCTCCGTAGAGCTCGCTGAACATGCTGCGCGCGGCGGCCCGCGTCCACGGGAAGAAGCTGAGCACGGTGTTGAGATAGATGAGACCAAGCATGACGATGGCCAGCATCTGCAGAAAGCGCAGGGTATTGATGATGATCTCGACGACCTGCTCGACCGGCAGAACCTCCATCTTCTGAAAGCGCAGCGCGCCGATGTGCGTACCCGTCCATGAGCTGATGCGCTTGCTCGCACGCCGCTTGACGAAATTGACCAAGAGGACCAGGACGACGAGCAGGAGGGTAGCGAGCGCCGAGTACATGCCCGCTCGCGCGATGCCCTTCAAGCTGCGCTCACGGAAGTCGAGGCCCAGTCGATAGCGGAGCTGCCGAGTGTAGTCGGCGGCCAACTGTTGGCGCGTGCGCCCGGTTGGAGCTGCGTCGCCTTCGGTGACCGTGAACAAGACGATGTCGTCGACCGCAACGTCGGTGCTGAGCTGTCGGTCTTGAACTTGGATGCGGTCCAAGATCTTGGCGTCGCTGGAGGTCAGTGCCTCGATGCGGCCCTCAATGGCGTGCGCCCGCTCTTCAGGGGTCTTGGGCCCGAGCATGTCGCGCACGACGAAGAGTGTGCTGCCTCGGAATTTTACTGAGGCCGGCGGCAGAGCGAGTTCACCGCCGCTCTCGGGAGTCTGACTGGCCGCCATCAGCGCAGAAGGGTCGGCGATCAAGGGCCTTTCCGCTGCCGCCGCATCGGCTGTCACGCCGCTTGAAGCGCTCGCTGTCGCGCCACTCGAAGCGCCCACGATCGAACTGTTCGCACTTGGAGCGCTCGTAGAAGAATCGCTGGTCTCAGAAGTGCTCCCAGCTGATTCGCGCGCGCTGGGACTGCTCGCAGCGGGGTCGCTCGCTGGGAACTCGCCTACCGCAGCGGCCGGCGTCATGCGTTCGCGAGGGACGCGCTCTGCGCTCTGCGCGTGCGCCGAGCTCAGCACGACCAACACGAGCACCACCACAGAGGCGGCGAGATTCACGACAAAGCGCACGACACCACTGGACTCTGGCACTGCACTCGTGTCAAGCAGTTGCAAGGGCTACTATGATCGTTTTCTGGCCAAGGCTGCTCCTCTTCATGACCGCGTCGTTGGCGGCATGCGGTGATCCTCGGCCAGCCAGCGAGTTGCCAGCTGTTCCGAGCACCGAGCGAGTCATCGTTCAACCCCTGTCCTTGCAGCTGCGAGCGGGCCAGAGTCGCCAACTACTCGCTCAGGCCAACGGGCCCGCGGGCAATGCCATCGGCGGCGCAGAGCTTCAGTACCAAAGTCTGAGCCCTGGCGTCGTCACGGTCACGGCGAGCGGGATGGTCACCGCCGTTGGCCCCAGTGGCGATGCACAAGTGGCGGTCACCAGCGGCAGCGCTCGCGCCCTCACCAATATCAGCGTGAGTGCATCGGATCCGGAAAGACTTGCGCCCAAAGCCGGCATGGACCAGCAAGGCATGGTCGCTGAATTGCTCGCCGAGCCCGTCGAGGTGCTGGTGAGCGATGGACGGGGCAACCCGGTTCGCGGTGCCGTGGTCGATTTCGAATTAACCAGCGGCGGTGGCCAGGTGGATCCAGCGCGACTGGTGAGCGACGCCGCTGGCAGCGTTCGCACACTGTGGACTCTCGGGCCACGGGCTGGCCGCCAACTTCTCACCGCCCGCGTAGAAGGCGTGCCAGAGCTAAGCCTGGCGATTCCCGCGCTGGCCAAGGCTGGCCCGGCGAGCGCGGTCAACTCCATGGTCAATCTCTCGCAGGCTACCGCCGGCGTCGAGACCGAGTTGCGCGTGCAGGTCACCGATGCTCAGAAAAACCCCGTTGCCGGTGCGGACCTCTTGTGGACGACCTCTAGCGGTCAGCTGCTCAACACCGTGGCAAAGAGCTCGAGCGATGGCTTGAGCGTAGCCCGTTGGAAGCCGGCAAGCGCGGGTAGTTCGGAAATTAGCGTGGCTCTCGCAGGGACCAGCTTGCGCACGAGCTGGCTCGTTGGGGTCACGCCAGGTCCACCGGCCAAGATCGTAGCCCTCGTGGGCCAGGAGCAAAAAGGCAGAGCGCGAAGCGCCGTTCGCACAGCGCCCTCCTTGCGAGTGGAAGATTCCCAGGGCAATCCAGTTGCCAATGCGCCGGTTCACTTTCGTGTCGCTCAAGGTGGCGGGTCGATCAGCAGCGATCCTGTGCTGACCACGAGCGAGGGTATCGCGACGGCCCCGCGCTGGTCCCTGGGTGCCAGTGGCCCGCAGGTCTTGGAAGCGCTGGTCGCCGACCTGCCAACACCACTTAGCTTCAGCGTCGAACTACCCGCCAGCAACAAATAGTTGGCGACCAGCAGCTGGTACCCCGCGCTGGTTACTCGTCGTCAGAGTCTGCCGATTTGAAATCCCAGTCGTCTGGTCGAATGATGCCAAGAACGCCGCCCATCGGTGCCTCGATGACTGCCACACGACCGAGCGTAGGCACATCGCGAGGAGGGGTGACGATCACAGCGCGTAGGGACTTCGCGCGGCTGACCACTTCATCCGGGTTGGCGGTATAGACAAAAGGAATCCAACGCGTCGAGCGACCGGGGGGCGCTCGTCGAATCACCGCGCTCGGCTCGCCCTCTGCCAACATGATGCTGTAGTTGGTCTTCTCGTACTTGACCTCGACCGTGTTGTAGTCGCCCATGACCGAGTAAAAGCTGACCGCGCTCTCGAAATCGTCGGTCCATAGCTGGCTCAAGACAAAATCGCCCTCTTGCGGATCACGCTGCGCTCGAGCCGTCGCGCTCAGCTCGATCATGCCAAAGATGCCTCCGGTGGGCCCCTTGACGACGGCCATGCGCCCGTCCTCACCAGGCTGCGGGGCGCTCAGCACCTCGCCACCATTGGCAGGCACGTCGCGAATCATGTCGTCGATGTCGGCGACCGAGAGCCAGCTCAGCCAGCCCTCTGGTGTCGACTTCGACGAATCGTAAGAACGCATCTTGGCCAGCTCGTGGCCCTGATTCTCAATGACAAGGTAACTGGGGTCGGCACCGGGGTTGATGGTCCAGCCGAGCAGCTTCTCGTAGAAGATCGCTGACTCCTTAGTCTTGCTAGTGATCAATTCGATGCGCACGAACTTGCCGAAGTCGCGCTCTCGCTCCGGTGCTGGAGCTTCGTTGACGGGCTCCGCATCGGGTGCCGGGGTTTCGAGCTCGGCGACGGGATTTGTTGCTGTTGGGGGCGCAGGCTGTGCCGTGCTGGTGTTTTTCGGGCCCCCTGCACAGGCCGCCGCGGCCAGCGCGGCAGCGAGGAGGAGCGTGTGTGAATTCATCATCACATTCGGCAAGGTAGACCTGATGCCATGCATAGCAGCAACCTAGCTCGCGCCACTCGCCGAGTCAACGAAGTGGAAATTGGACAGAGCTGTCGCAGGGCTCGGAACGATCATCGGGAGCAAGGCGCCGAGCACATAGCCGCTCATCTTAATGCAGCCTTAATGGCTGGATGCGCCAACCCGCACTAGCATTGCTGGCACCAACCCCGACAAGCCAAGGAATAGGGACAAACGAATGAAGAAGATCATTGCGATGCTGTCAATTGCGAGTCTGGCGGCGTGCTCGTCGAACAAAGCAGTCAAAGAACCAGCAGCCAAGGAGGCCTACGCGGCCAAGCTCAGCATGGACGAGGCGCGAGCCATCGCCCTTAAGGAGGTGCCAGGCACCGTCGTTGAAGAAGAGCTCGAAAAGGAAAAGGGCATCTGGATCTACACCTTCGAGATCCGCAGCAGCGCAGAAGAGGGCGTGGTCAAGGAGGTCAACATCGACGCCGACAACGGCAAGGTGGTGAGTATCGAGATCGAGAACGAGGACGAGGATGGCGATGCCGACGAAGGTGGACACGCCGACTCGGATGAGGATGGCGATGAAGGTGGCCACCATGACTCCGACGAGGATTCCGACGAGGGCGACGAGGACGACGACTGAGACGGGAAGGGGGCGGATGCCTGGGCCAATGTCTGTTCAAATCCCTGGGCCAATGGCGGAAGGAGCTACCGCTTCCGCTCGGCTCCACCGCCTCTGCTAAAGTGAGATCATGCACCTGGTCGTCATCGAGGATTCCCCCGGCATGGCCGCCGCCCTTGGTACCGGCCTGGAGGAAGAGGGCTACCGACCGAGGGTCTTCGCCAGCGGCGCCGAGGGCCTGGCCGCTATCGAGTCCCATGCCCCCGATGCCATCATCCTCGACCTGGGCCTCCCCGACATCGACGGCATTGAGCTATTGCGGCTCTTGCGCAGGCAACAATGTCGGGCCCCCATTCTGGTCTTGACGGCACGCGATGCCGTTGCCGCACGCGTGGACGCCCTCAATGCTGGAGCCGACGACTACTTGATCAAACCCTTTGCCTTCGAGGAGCTCTTGGCGCGGCTGCATGCGCTCTTGCGACGCGCTGCCGGTCCTCGCTGGGCTCCCTTGCGCTTTGGCGACATAGAACTGCATGCCGCTGCCGGCGAAGTGAGCTTCGACAATGCCGCGGTGCCACTCTCACCACGCGAGTATGCGCTTCTCGAATTGCTGGTACGTGCCGCCGGCGATGTGATCGCCCGCGCGGATTTGCTGCGCGATGCCTTTGGTTATGACTTCGATCCAGGCACCAATCTCCTGGACGTGCACATCTCGCATTTGCGCAAGAAGTTGCGCGGAGCCAAAGTCGCGATTCGCACCATACGCGGTGTCGGCTTCGTGTTGCAGGAAAATGCGTCATGAGCGGGCCCGAGCGCAAAGCGCGACGCCTCGAGCAGCGCGTGGCGATCTGGCTGGCGGTGACCTCCGTATTCAGCGTACTGGTCTTCGCTGTGGCGGTCATGCTCTCGCTGGCTCTAGAGGCCTCCGAGGAGCAAGACGAGGGGCTGCGGGCCGCCGCCGCCAACGAGGGCGAGAGTGCTCTCGAGGAGGGCAGCGAGAGTGTCTTTTGGGCCATGCTTATCGCCGCTCCTGTCGGCGTGGCCGTTAGCGTCGCTGGTGCCATGGTGGTGAGTCGCCGTGCCTTCGCACCGCTTCGCGAGCTCACCCTGGCCGCCAAGGAAATCGACATCGCGGATCTCAATCGCCGCTTGCTTTCGGATAGCAAGCATCTCGATCGGGAGCTCGACGAGCTGGTTAGCGCCTTCAACGATCTCTTGGCACGCCTGGAAAGCTCGACACGCGCGCTCGACGACTACGCATCAGAAGTCTCACACGAGCTGCGCACGCCGCTTGCGACCGCCATCCTCAGCATCGAGGTCGCGCTGCGCAAGCCTCGCACTCCGGAACAGTGGCGTGACAAGGCCGGAACGGTCCTCAAGGAATTGCAACTGATGGCCAACCTCGTCGACTCCTTGCTGTGCATGGCGCGCGCGCGCTCTGGGGCTGGTGTCGAGAAACGGGCATTTCGAGTTGCCGACGAGCTGGAGACGGTTCGCGCTCGTGCGCAGCGCATTGCCATAGAGAAATCGATTGTCATGCACTGGCAACTCGGTGAGCAGGCCAACGCGGCGAACATGTTCGGTGCCCCTGACTTGCTGGCGACCGCGGTGTGGAATCTGTTGAGCAACGCGCTCGAGCACACCCCAGCCCAAGGTGTCGTGAGGGTGCAGATTGACGCCTCGGGTGAGGCTCGCGATGCGTCTGTGCTGCGCATCTGTGTCGACGACTCTGGCACGGGCCTCGGCACCAGCCCCCCGCCTTCGACTGAGAAGAAGTACCAATCGGGTCTGGGTATCGGCTTGCCCCTGGTCAGGCGGATTGCCGAGCTGCACGGCGGAACGCTTGCAAGCGGCACCTCGGATCTCGGCGGCGCAAGCTTTTCGCTCAATCTGCTTCGCTACCCAGCCTGAGCGAGCAAGAGGCCGGGCGACCGAAGCAGCGATCGATCGTCGACGCCTGCAATGGCAACGAACTCGTGATGATCCTCCGAGCCAGTTCTGGTATCAGAGACTTTACGCTTAGCCACGGAGGCCACTGTGAGATCGCTACTGACCATGAGCCACGAGTTTCTCGATCAATTCTACGAGCGTGTGATTACCTGGCTGCCCAGTGCCATCGCTGCCATCGTCATTCTGGTCTTCTTCTGGGCCCTCTGGCGCGCGGCGCGACGCACGGCCAATCTGGCCATTTCCAAGGCAAAGCTCGACCCAACGGCTGCCAACTTCATTCAGACCATTCTCAAGTACACCGTCTTCACCGTGGGCGTGGTCTCGGCTCTCGGCAAGATCGGTGTCAACACCGCGTCGATACTAACCAGCCTTGGCGTGGCAGGTCTGACGATTGGCTTCGCCGCGCGCGACGCTCTGTCCAATATGATCTCCGGTGTCTTTATCTTTTGGGACCGGCCCTTCGTCATCGGCGATCTGGTCGAGGTGGGCGGCCAGTATGGGCGCGTGCAGAACATCACCATGCGCTCGACCCGCGTGGTGACTCCCGATGGACGAATGCTGGCCGTGCCCAACAGCACCGTGGTCAATACCACGGTGGCCTCCTACACGAACTTTCCCCACTTGCGACTCGACATAGCCTTCACCATCGGTCTGGCGGAAGACATCGATCGCGTACGCGCCATTGCGCTCGGCACATGTCAGGATAGCGAGGAGTTCATGGCCAGCCCTGCGCCGCAGGTGGTGGTGACGGCACTGAACGACTACAATCTCGCCATGGAGCTGCGTGTCTGGATCCACGAGGAGAAGAAGCACATCGAGCTACGCCATGCGTTGCGCGAGTCGCTCTACGAGGCCCTGCGCGCGGCCAAGATCGACATGCCTCTGGAAACCCTGGCCCTGGCTCCGATCGAAGTGAACAAGGCATCGGGACGCGCGGCCTAGCATGAGCGCGGCAACGCCCAGCTTCGGCCTGCTGCTGCTCACGTGCGCGGCTTGCTCCTCGCCAGCGAGCCTGGCCATGACAGACGCGAGGCCGAGCACGGATGCCAGGGTCGAGGACGCCAGCATCGCCAGCGATGCCAATCTCTCTTTCGCGGACTGCCAGGCGGCACTCATCGTGCCGCCCGCCTCCCTGGAACTCTCGCCTTTCTACAGCAAGTACCTCGACGTCGGCGGCCTGCCCTTGCTCGGCTCCTCGCAGGTTCGGGACGCGGCTTTCCCGGTCGCGTGCGACATCCTCGTGCACATGCTGAGCAAGCGCCCCGATGTCCTGGCGGCGCTCATCGACAACCACATTCGAGTCGGCATCATGGCGCAGAGCGAGGTCACCACCGACATGCCAGAGCATGCCGATCTCTACGAGGCCTTCCCAGGCACCGATTGGGACACGCGCGCACGTGGCCTCGGCGCCACCATCGCGCGCCCGCTCTCGAGCGTTGGCGAGGAGAACTTGCTCGGCCTGCCTGGCGATCCCTATGCCGCCGAGAACATCCTGGTCCACGAGTTTGGCCACACCTTCTTCGATACCGGTGCCGCCTTTCTAGGGGATGGTGCGGCCCGCGCGGTTGAACTATCGGCCCTATACAACGCGGCCCTTGCTGCGGGCACCTTTGACAACACCTACGCGGCCGGCAACGAAAGCGAGTACTGGGCGGAAGGACTTCAGAGTTTTTACGATGTCAACGCCGAGGCCGTTCCCGCCGATGGCATCCACAACGCCATCAACACGCGCGAGGAGTTGCGCGCCGCCGACCCGGGGCTCAGCGACTTCATCGAAGTGTATTTCGCGGCCGACTCGTACCGCCCCTAATAGCGGCGAATCCACAGGACGTCGCCACCCACGCTTTGCTGACCAATGTAGCCGTCGAGCAGCCAGCGTTTCCAGAAGCGGTACTCAAAGACCAGCTCGTCGCTGTTACTCTTGGGATCGGACGTGAAACGATGCCGGTAGGCGACCAAGAGCTTGTCGGTGAGCCACTTGCCCAGGGCGACACGCTCGGCCGAGGCGTTGTCGGTATCGATACGAATCACATCAATAGGCGCAACCTTGGACACGATCTTGGAAAGTTGCCCAGCGATGAGCGAGGTTGCTACGCCGGTTGCACGGGCAGTGACACTATCCTCGGCGCCTGCTGCGATGTCAGGGCTTGCGCCCAGCACGAAAGCAAGCAGCTCAGAGGTATCGTACTGGGAGGGTTCCGAGCGAAAATCGACGATGGGCTTTTGCAAGGTTCCGCCTACGTCGATAAACAAGGTCAGAGCATCGAAGTCGTGGGCTAGCTCCACGTGAATCGCCGCATCGACCTCGCCGGAGAAGCTCAGCTCTCCCGCACGTATGTCGTAGCGACGACCGACAAGCTCGATCCAGCCCTGATCCGCGCGCACGGAGCCGCGGATGGCCAGGGTCTCGGCCAGATCCAGGGAGGCGTCCACCAGCGCGTTGGCGTCGCCACCTTTGACCAAGAGACTGTTCTTGGTTCGAATCGCAATCGCGATATTGCTGGGCATGGTCGCCATGGCCGGCGGCTCCTCGCCTGGGCGAAGCTCGGCAAAGACGATGTCCTCCGGAAGCTCGACCGGATGCAGCTCACGGGCATTGGCATCTGGTAAGCGCAAGGTGCCGCGCTCGACATCGGCGGTGAGCTTCCAATCCTTGCCCTGGCGCTTGCCCTTGATGGTGATGAGCGAGTCGACACGCACCAACATGCTACCGATGTCGACGGGAACCTTGACGGTTTCCAGCGAAAAGCGCACGGAGCCGGGCGTATCATCGACCATTTCGATGGCGCCCAGGATCCTCGCGGTGCCACGCCCCGACTCCATGGTCCCGCGCAGGTCGATCTGATCCTTTGTCAAGCGGGCCTGCACGTTGGCATTTCGGATCGTGTGCAGTGGAGCACCAGGATTGAAGTTGCCCTTCTTCAAAGAGGCGCTACCAAGCAGAATCGGCGAGCGGCGCGTACCACGGGCCGTGATGTCTGCCGTCAACACTCCAGCAATGGCGCGCAGGGGAATCAGCTTGCTCAAGAAGCCGAGGTCGAAGTCAGTAGCTCGAAGGCGGCCCTCGATGGCGGCATTGGCATCGCTGCTGTAGGGCGTGCTGGCCTCGAACTGCAATCGACCGCCACTGCCCTGCGCCCCGCTGGCGTTCAACGCGATCGTTCCGTCGCGGAGAGTGCCATCCACCACCAAGGAGGCAATGCCAACGCCCGCCACGACTGCCTTTTCGACCGACGCGCGCACAGCCAGCTCCGGCTTATCGATCGTTCCACGAGCAGCCAGTGATGCACTCAAGCGACCCTCGATACCGGTCTGCAGCTGCACCGGCGTGGTTCGCAAGACTTCGCGCACACTCGAGAGTGGCAGATCGTTTACCGCGACACTCGCGCTCATGCTCGCCGCAGCAAACTCGGGCGAGCCGCTCAGCAGATCACGCCAGCCAAGGGCAATCCGTGCCTGAGCCTGGGCGACCGTAGCGCCGTCGAAGCTTGCCACGAGATCGATATTCGCGCTCTTCTGCTCGAGGGTCGCCTTGGCGAGCAGTTTCTCGTCGATCGCACGTTTGAGGGGCCCGCCCTTGCCGAGCACGAGCTCGCTCACTAGCTCGAGGCTTTTGGTGGCGCCCGTGTAGTCAGCTTGTAGTTTCATAGTTGCGCCCGCCTGGACCAGTCCCGGGGCCAGTCCCGGGCTGAGATCGGGAGCCACATAGCCAAGCAACCAGTCCACCTCGAACTTGCTCGTGCGCAGGCTTGCGGACTCGAGAGCGTCGACCCCAAGCCCCGTGTAGGAGTCCGCCACGAACCAGGGCCCCGCGAGCAGGAGCGAAGCGGCGAGATCGGCGCTGGCCTTGCGCGCCGCTTGCACCCGCACCTTGCCGGTGACACGCGAGCCATCGAGATCCATGTGAGCCCTTGCCTGTACCAGTTCGCGCACGCGCGCGCTCTGCAGGTCCGTAGCCTGGAACTCAATCGCCAAGCTCGTCTGCCCTGGCTCCTGGGCGGCGTGCAACTCGACGCGACCCGCTCGCGGCAACTCGGGATGAAGGTGCGCGAAGGCGCCCACATCGAAGATCTGAGCGTCTGCCTTGACCTCGACCAGGGCGTTGCGGCCAAGGTGCGTCCAGTTCTCGATCTCAAAGGCATTGCCGGGCGCGTTAACCAGGGCGTGAAGTCTGGCTTCCGCGAGAGCTGGCAACTCTGCCTGCATGTCGATCAAGAGCTCTCGTCGGTGCAGGCGCAGGGCGAGCGTTCCATTGCCGGCCGGCAAGCGGCTGTCCGTCTTGAGCTTGGTCACTTGCAGCTCGATCTCGGCCTGTGCCGCGTGCTGGTTGTCGAGCCTTGCGTGGAGTGAGGCCCTGCCCTCGATCCTGCTTGGCAGCCCCGCGAGCTTGCTAAAGGCATGCAAATCGATCTCTTGCGCGTCGAGAGTGATGGTCCCCCGAGTTCGCGCGCCCTGGTAGAGCGACGCATCCAGGCTCATGCGCCCAAGATTGGACGCCAGCTTGAGATTTCGCACTTGCATGCGTCCCTGGTTTGGGCCAGCGAAGGTCCAGCGCAGTGCACCACGAGCCTCGTGCACGCTCAAACCTTGATAGCTGGCGCGCGCGCGTGTGATGTCGAGAGCAAGGGTGTCGGCGTCCATGCTCAGGTTGGCGGCAAGCGCTGCCGAGACACCCTTGCCGCTGCCGCTCAACTCGACGCTGCCCGTGTGCCCATCGCTGCTCTTGGCGTGGATGTGAAGGTCTCGAAGCCGAGTGCCGCCCTGAGCGAGTTCGGAGGCCGAGAGCTCGATGGAACCCTTGGCGCGCTCGCCGAGCCGAACGAGCTTGGGGCTAATCCGCAAATTCTGAGCTCGGAAGCCAAAGCCCTCGAGGCTGGTGGATTGCACGCTACCGCTGAGCCTGGCCGACTCGAGTTCGCCAGTGAGTGAGAGATCGGCTCGCAGGTCGCCACGAAGCGGCAACCATGGTGAGAGCAGTGTCGAGACTTGCGCGCTCGACACCTTGATGTGGCTCTTGTGGATCGAAATCCTCGGTGCCAGTTGCAGCTCGGCGCTAGCATCTAGCTGTGTGCCCTCGCCCTGGGCCTGTACCGCCAGGATCAGCTCCTGGTCGACAAGGTCGACAGCAAGACTCGCGGCATCAATGCTCCGCTCTTCGAGCACGCCCGCGATGGACATGTCGAGGTGACTCAGCTCTGGGGCGTAGGCAGCGTTGATGTTGGCGCGCAGGTTCGAGCTCGGCAAGCCAGGCCACATCGACGCCAGGTCGAGATTGAGGACACTCAAAACGGCCACTACGCTGCCGTGCTCGAGATCCGGACTGGCACTTCCGGTGAGCGTGGCATCGGCCATCGTGCCACGCAGCGCGATCGCAGCGCCCTCGCTCTCGAAGTGCAATGCGATATCGGCGAGCCAAGGCGTCTGTGCCAGGATCGATCGCAGCGCCGAGGCTGGTAGCTCGAGATCGCCGCGCAGATCGATGAGCTGCGTGCCATCGAGCGTCCCCTGGTCCACGCTCAGTTTCGCCTCGCCGAGCGATGCTTGCAGATCGCGCAATGTGAGCTTGCCCTCGTGAAGCGAGAGCTGGGTCTGCACCGATAGATCGAGCTGGCGCTCTTCGAACCTTGCGCTGGTCTTGCCGAGGCTCAGCTCGACAGTCTCCGGTGATGTGTGCAGACTCGAAGAGCGCATGTCGAAGCCGCTCAGGGTCTCGACGGGACGATCGTCTAGCGCGATGCGAATCGTCGAGTCTCTCACGCTCATGTCGCGGATCTCGACGCGCAAACGGCTTGGCCCGGTGTCGCGCACGAGGGTTGCCAGGTTGAGTTGGCCATCGCTGCCTTGCCGAAGATCGATCTGCAGGCCCGAGCCTTCCAGTTCATCGATGACCAGGGTCATCTCGCCGCTCAGCAATGCTTTGACGCCCAGACCGGTCAGCCCGGAGACAGGCACTTTCAGGCGCGCACGTGCCACCTGAATCGCGGGAAGCCCGCTGGCGTCATTGATGACCAGATCGCGAATCACCAGCTCGTTCCACAGCGATCCCTGAATCTCGCCGATCGAGCCACCACCGATGAGCGCGTCCTGCATCTGCTGCTCCGCCACCCGCCGTAGCCGCTCCTTGCCCCAATCGGTTGTGAGGAGGCCTAAGACCACGACCACAACCACGACGATCAGCGCAAGCAGGGTGCCCACGGCGTACGCAAAGCGGCGCAGCCACTTTCGACGGCGAGAAACGCTCGCTCGGCTCAAAATGCCTCGCCGATCGAGAGGTGCCAGGCCAGGGAATCGCTGGCGTGGATCTCGCCGCTTCCTCGCCGCGTCGCGCGGTAGCCCATGTCGAAGCGAAAGGGTCCGATGGGCGTGTGGTAGCGCAGCCCGAGACCAGGAGCGATGTGCAGATTGCCTGGATCGATGCCGCCGCTGCGCAGAGACACATCGGCCGCATCGGTGAAGACGACCAAGCCGAGCAAGTTGTCCCAGAGCTTGAAGAGATCGAAACGAGCCTCGATGCTCGACTCCAAGAGCTCATCCCCACCAATCTCCACCCGACTGGTCTCGAGATCGCCGACCACTGGCGCCAATTGCCTCTGGCCGAAACCGCGGTGGCTGGAAGCGCCCCCAGAAAAATACCTACGCGTGAGGGGCAGCTCCCCGGCCAGGGTGCGGCCGTAGCGAAGGCGTCCAGCCAGCACGATGCGTGAACCCAGCGGCCAGTAGGCGCGCGCCTCCGGGGTCACGGTGAGATAACTGAACTCGCTGCCGAGCACGGACGCTGACTGCTCGAAACGAGCCTCGATGTAGTAGCCACGACGAGTGTCGATGACGCTGTCCCTGCCTTCGAGTGCGACGCTCTCTTCGGCAAAGGCCAGGCGATAGCTCGAGGGCCTAGGTATGGCCAGACTGGTGCACGAGTGATCGATACCAAGTTGCTCGGCCGTCGCAGCGTCGTAGACACCAGCGCCTGCTGGCCCGGGATCGAGGATAGCGGGTCTGTCGGTAAAGCAGAGCAACTCCCCCTGCCAGCTTGCACCAAGCTTGATGCGCTCGTGCCAAAAGGGTCGCTTGGCGCCCACTTCGATGCGCGGTCCGTGGCTCTTGAAGTTGTCGAAGGCCAGGACGTTGTAGCTAAGTGCGGTGCTGCCGGTCATAAGCGGCCAGAAGAGGTCCTCGCGAGCCAATCCAACCTTTGCTTCACCGACGAAGGTCGGGCCAACGCTGCCGCCGGTCTGCACGGCAAAACCCGGTTGCAGTTCCGAGTCCAGGGTCGTGAGCGGATCGAGGAAACCAAGGCGCGTATAGCCGGCGCGAGCGCGAATCAACCACTGGGCATTGTCCAGCGACAAGCCGCCGTCAAAGGCCGTACCACCACCGAGGCGAAGTTCATGGGCGGGTCCTTCACTCACCGTCACGCTGATGTCGCTCACTTCGCTGCGCGTGTCGTCGGCAAAGTCGATGCGCGCCACAGAGAAGCGACCGAGCGCTCGCAGTCGATCGCTGGACTCGGCGATCGGGCGCGGCGAGAAAGTATCGCCCTCGGCAAAGCTGAGACGGTTGCGCACCACTGACTCGGGCATGGTGCTCAAACCCTTGACGGAAATCTTGCCAATGCGCACGACCGGGCCCGGATCGATCTCGTAGCGCAAGATCACTTCCCGGGTGCGGCGATTTGCATTGGCGGTGGCCGTGAGCTTGGCGTGCGCATGGCCCGCCTCGCGCAGCGTGTTGATTATGAGCAGCTTGCCTTGATCGTAGCGCTCGTAGTCGAAGCGCTCACCAATCTTGATGCCGAGCTTGGCGACCATGGCCCTCTGCTGGTCTTTCGAGAGGCCATCAATCTCGAGGGCAGTGACATGCGATGCTTCGCCTTCGCTTATGACGAAGGTGATGTCGTTGCCGAGCCCCTTGCGCTCCTTGCTGCGCACGTCGAGCACCCTGGCGTCGAGGAAGCCGCGTTGCTGGTAGAAGGTCTCTATGCGCCGACTGTCGATGGCGACGAGCGCCGGATCGTAGCGAACCCGCTTGCGCACCAGAATTCCACTCGGAGGATTGCTAACCAGGCCATCGATGATCGAGTCTTTCGAAAAGCTCGTGTTGCCCTCCAGGTGGATCGAGGCGATCCAGCGCTCGCCGGGGGCCGGCGATTCTGGTCCCTTCTGTTTGGCGGCACAGGCCTGCACGAGCAGGGCCGAAAGCACGAGGCCGCACAGCAACCATGGGCGATGGCCTCGCCAATGCCCTAGCGCACGCAGCCTACCCAGGCCCCGGGGCGCAGGATCGAGGAGCGTGGCTACCAGCCCTCTCAACCCACTGTAGTCCGGATAGCGCATGCGCAATTGGTGTGTCGACGAGATCGACCTCCACCACATGCAGCCTGACCGTGCCGTCGCGTGTCGTCAAGGGAAGTGCGAGTGTTCTCTTCGAGTTACCCACACCGACCAGGAAGTGCCGCTAGCGCAGGGCCCGCAGCCGCGCGATCCGCTCGGCCATCGGCGGATGGGTGGAAAAGAGTTTGGCGATACCTTGCGCCGAGAGCGGGTTGACGATGTACAGGCTGGCCGTCGCCTGCGTGTCGCCAAGCGTGTGCAAGGGCGAGCGATGATTGGCGGACTCGAGCTTGGCCAGTGCGCTGGCCAAGGCCTCTGGATCGCCAATCAGACGCGCGCCGGTCTCATCGGCCAAAAACTCGCGCGAACGGGAAATTCCCAGCTGGATCACGGTGGCCGCGATGGGCGCCACGATGGCCAGCACGAGCAGCGCAATCGGATTGGAGTCGCGATCGTCGTTGCGAGCGCCGCCGAAGATGGCAGAGAAGCGCGCCACCGAGGCGATGATCGAGATGGTAGTGGCGATCATCGCAGCTACCGAGGCAATCAGGATGTCGCGGTTCTTCACGTGGGACATCTCGTGTGCGATGACGCCCTTGAGCTCACGCCTGCTGAGGATCCGCATGATGCCTCGTGTGACGGCGACGACCCCGTGCTCGGGGTTGCGGCCCGTGGCGAAGGCATTGGGCGTGTCGTCATCGACCACGCACACCATCGGCTTTGGCACGCCGGCGGCGGCGGCGACCTCTTCGATGATGGCGTGCAGCTCAGGCGCCTCGCTTGCAGACACCGGTCGTGCACGATTGACCTTGAGAACGATCTTGTCGCTATAGAAATACGAGAAAAAACTCATGCCGAAGGCAAGGAGCGCAAAGGGCAAGAGGTAGCTACTGCCTCCAACAAGGGTACCTACGCCGACGAGCAAGACGCTCATGCCGCCGAGCAGCGCAATGGTTTTCAGTTGATTGTTCATGGTCGGCTCAAGCCTGTTCACAGGCTAAGCACTGCTTTGGAGCGCGCAAGCCTTGTGCTCGGCGCGACGCGCAAAACTTCGCGGACGATCGCAGCCATTTCTACGCGCATGAGCACGCGCTGAAAGACGCCGACTGTGCATTTGAAGGAATATCTGCTGGCGGCCTGCCGGTTTGATTCTGCGAGGAGGAGTTTCACCATGTTTTGCAGAATGTCTCTGGCAGCCAGCGCTGCCCTTTCCCTTGCCCTTGTCAGCCCCCTGGTGGGCGCACAGTCCCTTGCTCCCACGTCCACACTCGCCGCGCCGACTCAGTCGAGCGAGTGCCCTATCGATCTGCTACACGGCGTGCGATGCGTGGCCGAGCGCGCCGCTCCGGCGGTCGTGTCGATTCGCGTCACGCAGCAGGCCTCCGCAGCCAGCAACTCGCAGGCAATGCCATTTTCACTGCCCTTCGATCTCGGGCCCGCAGGACCCCAGGTGAGTCAGGGCTCGGGAGTCCTGATTCGCGCCGATGGCTACATCGTCACCAACGCCCACGTTGTCGACAACGCCGATGAGCTCATCGTCGAGACCAGTGATGGCAACGAACACGCAGCTCGCATCGTCGGCGTCGACAAGAAATCCGATGTGGCGGTGGTCAAGATCAGCTCCAAAGAGCCCGCGTCCTTTCTCAAGCTCGCCGATTCCGAAAGCGTGCGCCCAGGCGACTTCGTCGTCGCTATGGGTAGCCCCTTCGGCCTCGACCACAGCATCAGCTTTGGCGTGGTGAGCGCCGTCGGTCGAGGTGGCATGGGTATCGTCGATTACGAGGACTTCATTCAGACCGATGCGGCTATCAATCCAGGCAACTCAGGTGGCGCCCTGGTCAACGCCCGCGGTGAACTGGTCGGCATCAACACCGCCATCTTGTCGCGCAGTGGTTCCAGCGCCGGCATCGGCTTTGCCGTGCCATCCAATGTCGTTCGCGATATCGCCGAGCAAATCATAGAGGGCGGTAAGGTCGCTCGCGGCTATCTCGGTGTGGGTATCCAGGATCTGAGCGATGACTTGCGCGCGGGACTCGGTGTCGTGGCTAGCAAGGGCGCGCTGATAAGCAGTGTCGAAGCACACAGCCCAGCGGCGAAGGCGGGACTCACACGGGGTGACGTGGTCCTCGCCGTCGATGGTCGACGCATCGACTCGAGTCGGCAACTGCGCCTGCACATCTCCCGAAAGGCCCCAGGCAGCTCGGTGAGCCTTGGCATCGAGCGAGAGGGCAAGCGTCTCGACATCAAGGTCGCCCTTGGCAATCTGGATGTGGCCTCTGCCACGGCGCCGAGCAAGGAAGGGCAAGCGGCAACAGAAAACGCGGCCCCCTTGGGAATTGAATTGGCCGATGCCTCGGTCCCGTCCTCCAGGGGCCAGTCCTCCAGGGGCTTTGTGGGCGGCGCCGAAATTGTAGCAGTGGCGCCGGGTTCCCAGGCAAGCATACTCGGTCTGCGCCCCGGCGATGTCATCGTCGCCATCGGCAAAACCTCAACGCCTTCTGCGAAGCTTGCAAGGAAGCTGCTGGCGGCACGCTCCAAGACAGCGCCACTGATTCTCACCGTCCTTCGAGATGGTCATACCCAGTACCTGGCCATCAAGCCACACGCGAACTGAGCCTCGCTGAGACAATCTCGGGAGTGGAATCACCGCTTCCGGGATTCCATTCCGGGATTGCAACTTGCCACCCGGTTGCAGCGTTCAAGGCCAGTGAGCGTGCTAGCGTGCCGCATGCCCACCATTGCTGCGGTCAAGACGGCGGTACCAGGCAACAAGCTCAGTCAGGCCTTGGCGGCCCGGCTCGTAGAGCACCACTTCGAAGGCAAGATCGATGGCCTCAAGAGGCTCATGGGCATCTTCGCCAACTCGCACATCGACACCCGCTACTTGGCGGCCTCCCCGCAATGGCTGGTCGAAGGCAGAAGCTTTGCTGAGAAAAACGCCAAGTACGTCGAGGTGGCGTGTCAACTCTCGGCCGATGCCGCGCGGGCGGTGATGCAAGCCTGCGATGTTGACGCCAAGGACATCGATTGCATCATCTACGTCAATACGACCGGTCTGGCGACGCCCTCGATGGATGCGCGCCTTGCCAACCTCCTCGGTCTGCGCGCCAACATTCGCCGCACGCCCCTGTGGGGTCTTGGCTGCGCGGGTGGTGTCGCCGGCCTCTCACACGCGCATCACTACTTGCTCGCACATCCCGACCATCGCGTCCTTTTGGTGTCCACCGAGCTGTGCAGCCTGACCTTCTTGCCGGCCGATCTCACCAAGTCCAATCTGGTCGCCACAGCACTCTTTGGCGATGGCGCGGCCGCCGCTCTCTTGTGCGGAGATAAGCTCGGCGGCAAGGGTTTGCGCACCATCGACACCCAGAGCCACCTCTATCCCGATTCGCTGGATGTCATGGGTTGGACCGTGCTCGAGGCCGGTCTGCAGGTGGTCTTCGCCGGCCGCATTCCCCAGATCGTCGAAGCCCATGCCCAAAAGGATCTGAGCGCCTTCTTGGCCAGGCACGATCACGAACTGAGCGACGTATCTGAGTTTCTCTTTCACCCCGGCGGTGTGCGCGTCGTCGAAGCCTACGAAAAAGCCTTAGGCTTGAACCCAGAGGCACTGCGTTGGTCGCGCGCTGTCCTGCGCGACTTTGGCAACATGTCGTCGACCACCGTGCTCTTCGTCATCGAGAAATATCTCGCCGAGCGCAAGCAAGCAGCGGGCAATAGCGTGGGCCTCATCTCCGCGCTGGGCCCTGGCTTTTCCTCTGAGTCCATCCTGGTACAACTATGAACCTGCGAAGAAACAAGGAACCCGTCCTGCAGTACTCTTGTTGCAACGAGGACACGCAGTCCGAACTGCAAGCGCTTGAGGTGGGCGGCAAGCGCGTGCTGAGCATTGCGGCCGCCGGTGGTCGAGCCTTGAGCCTCTTGCTCGGCGATCCGAGCTCGGTGCTGGCCGTAGATCGCAATCCGGCACAGGTGCATCTTGGCCGCTTGAAAGTGGCTGCCATCGCTGGCCTCGAACGCACGGACTATCTGGCCTTCGTCGGCATCTCGCCGAGCGCCACCCGACTGGCCGTCTACGAGCGGTTGCGGGCGGAGCTCGATACCGAGGCCCGAGGTTATTGGGACGGTCGACGCGCGGCCATTGCCGCCGGGATCCTGCATTCCGGCCGCTGCGAGCGCAGCATTGCGCGTGTGGCACCCGTGCTGCGCAGGCTGCTGGCTCGCGACATTGCCAGGCTGCAAGCCACGCAGACTCTCGAGGAGCAAGGCGTGCTGGCCGAAGAGCTCCTGCAGCGCTACCCGGTGCGCTTGCTCATGAGTCTCATCTTCAACCCGCTCTCGGGGCGCTTCGTGCTGCGCGATCCGGTGTATTACGGCGAAGCTCGGCGCGATGCCGGTGCCTATCTGCGCGCTCGGCTCATCGAGTCACTGCAAAACCACCGCATGGACGAGTGCTTCGTTCTCAATCTCTTCCTGGATGGGCACCTCAAGAAGAGTAAATCCTTGCCGCTGCACCTGAGCGAGGGCAACTACCAACTGGTACGCAGCCGACTCGACCGCATTCGCTTCGAGACCACCGATGTTATCGAGCATCTGCGCAAGCAAGATCCGGCCTCCCTCGATGCCTTCTCCCTCTCCGATCTCGGCGGCTACCTCACTACCGAGCAGTTCTCCGAGCTGCTCGCGCAAGTAGAGCGCGTGGCCAGCCCGAGAGCGAGCGTGTGCATTCGCGAGTACATCTCGGCGCCAACGGTACGCGCCACCTGGCCTCGAGCGCTCAGCCGCAATCGCGACCTGGAAGAGAGCCTGCTCAAAAGCGATCGCTCGGTCGGCTGCACCTTCGTCGTCGCGTCTCGATCGCAAGGAGTCGTCGGTGAGTCCGCTGGTCTCTGAGCCCAGGCCGCGAGTCTCGCCAGGGCGCAGGGTCACCAAGCTTGCCCTGGACTTCGCGCTCTTCGTGGGCGTCATCGTCGCCCTGCCCTTTTTGGCGGCGGCGCGCACCGTGCTCGGCAAGCGCTGATGTTGGCCCTGGTCGTCGTTGCGCTGCTGACCTTGCTTGCGGCCTTCGGCTTCTGGCGCTACTACTTTTTCCATCGCAGCCCAGAGCGCAGCATCCCGCCCGGCGACGAGGTGCTCAGCCCGGCCGACGGCCGCATTCTGTACTTGGATTGCGCCGAGCTACCCGCAAGCAACCTCGCCAACCGCTACCAACAGCGGGTGTCCGCGGCCTTCGCCGGCCAGGGCTCTTGGCAGATAGCCGCCACCTACTTGTCGATCTTCGATGTTCACAGCGTGCGCGCGCCGGTCAGCGGCAGGGTGCGCCTGCGGCACCTAGAGCCCATCGGCAACGCAAATCTGTCCATGGGCAAGGGTTTTCTCTTTGCCGCTCTGCGCCGTCCACTGCCCATTGGCTATCGCGGCTACGCCGACAAAAACGAGCTTTTGGCGGTGGAGTTCAGCGGCCCGCAACCCGCCATCGTAGTCATGATGGCCGACTGGTGGATCGACCAGATTCACAGCTACGTACAAGACGGTGACGAGGTCGAACGCGGTCAGCTCATTGGCAAGATTCAGATGGGCTCGCAGGTCGACCTGTGGTTGCCGAGCGATAGCCAGGAGATGCGCGCCGAGGTCGGCGCACGGGTGCGCGCCGGGGAGACGATCATGGCCAGTGCCTTGCCCACAAGGAGCGTGCACGACCAAGGCTCTGCGGACGCGCCAGGGGCAGCTGCCGAGCGCTCGCTCGAGCCGAGTGCAAGTTCGGCGCACTCGCGCTAGATTGCAGCTCATGTTGGGTTTCTTTCGGGCGCGGCGGCACCGGCGCTTGCAGGCGCGACCAACTCCGCCGGAGTGGATCGAGACCTTGCAGGCGCGGGTGCCCTTCTACGCCGGGCTCGAGGGAGAGCTCAAAGAGCGTTTCTTCAAGCTGCTCAAGGTCTTCGTCTGGGACAAGACCTGGATCGGAGCCGGCGGCATGGAGATAACAGATGAAGTGCGTGTGGTCGTGTCAGCGGCCGCCGTGCGTCTGGTGCTGCATCTCGACGAGCGCGTCTACGATCGACTCTCGGAAATCGTCATCTATCCTTCGCACTACAAGCACCCCGACAGCAATGATGTGATTTTCGGAGAGGCGCACGCGTGGGGCATCGTGGTTCTGTCTTGGGATGCTGTGCTCTACGGACTCGCCAATCCCAAGGACGGACATGACACGGTGACTCACGAGTTTGCGCATGTTCTCGATCGCGCCACCGGTAGCTTCGATGGCACCCCGCCCTTGCGCGCGCGCGCCGATTATCGCCCCTGGGCCCTGGTGCTCAGCCATCACTTCGCCGAGCTGCGCGATGGCAAGTCCCTCGAGCGACACGTCTTGCGCGACTACGCCGCTACCAACGAGGCAGAGTTCTTCGCCGTTGCCACCGAGTCCTTCTTCGAAAAGCCCCAACAGATGCTCGACAACACGCCGGAGCTGTACGAGCAGCTCAAGCACTACTACGGCTTCGATCCGGCCGCCGAGCTGCGCGTGCACTGAGCGGGTGTCGTGAGTAGAATGGCGCGGTGATTCACCACGTCGAAACCCAGATCCTCATCATGCTTCTGGTCGCGGCTATCGTGGGCATGGGTGCGCGCTTCTTGCGGATGCCCTATACCCTGGCCCTGGTGCTGGCCGGTCTGGTCCTCGGCTTTGTCAACCTTCCCGCGCTCGCCGGCATCGAACTCAGCGCTGACTTACTACTTCTTCTACTCTTGCCAGCCCTGCTCTTCGAGGCTGCCTTTCACATCGAGTGGCCCGACTTTCGCCGCGACGCCGTGCCCATCCTCTTGCTGGCCGTCATCGGCGTGCTCATCGCCGTCAGCGCCACGGCCGGTCTGCTCTACCTCGGATTGGGCTCCAGCTCGCTGGTGCCTGGCTTCGGCTATGAACACGCGCTGCTCTTTGCCGCCGTTATCGCTGCCACCGATCCCATTTCCGTGTTGGCGCTCTTCAAGGACCTGGGCGTCACGCGTCGACTCTACTTGCTAGTCGAGGGCGAGTCGCTGCTCAATGATGGCGTGGCGGTGGTGGTCTTCACCATCGTGCTGGCCGTGGTTGGCATTCAGGCCGGTGAGCACGCTGCACCAATGCTCGCTACCCATAGCGAAATCGTCTCGTACTCGCTGACCACATTTGCGCGCATGGCGCTTGGCGGTGCGCTGATCGGCGCGATTATCGGCGGCGCCATGTCAGCTCTCACACGTCAGATCGATGACCACCTCATCGAAGTCACGTTGACCACGCTGGTCGCGTATGGCTCCTTTCTGGTCGCTGAGCAACTGCAGTGCTCGGGCGTGCTATCGACCGTGGTCGCCGGTGTGTTCATGGGCTCGGTGGGCGCCAAGCAGGGCATGAGCCCGCTGACCAAGAAGGACGTGGAGGACTTTTGGGAGTACGTGGCCTTCCTGGCCAATAGCTTCATCTTCTTGCTGAT